>CAYMLE010000195.1:0-4127 GCA_964391115.1 uncultured Herbinix sp.
TTAATGCTGCTGTTAGTTTTACAGCATCAAAAAATTTTTCTATACTCCACTCATATATAATGTTGTAAGTTGGATAATTATGTTCTTTTCTTTCATCTCGAAGCTTATTAGCGCCTGCCTCCAGCATAAGTATCATGTTTTGAAATGCTGTTACGGGTATATCTCTGGTTGGATATTCATTTGAAATATACTCCGGTAATTGAATGTTATCTTTATGCTGAACAACAATTTCGCTGATATCATTAATTGTATTGCAATTATATATACTTGAAATATCTATATTGATATGTAATAGTGATGAGATCCGGATTGCAAGGATATACATCAGTAACGAGTTCCCACCATTTTGCAGAAAGCTGTCCGTTAATTCTAATTGATCGTTTCCTAACAATTCTCTACAAATATCCAAAACCAACTGGGAATACTCGTTATCTTGGCTTGAATCTATGATGCGTACTTTCACATCTCCTTTTAAAGCATGTGTTTTATAATCGGGTAATTTACTCATATCAAACTTTCCATTGATCGTTGTTTCAAATCTTTCAACCGGTACAAAATGAAATGGAATCATATATTCCGGAAGTATCTTACTCAAATACATAAGAATCATCTCAAATTTAATCCCTTCAACGGATATAAAATAATCTACCAACATATCGTTAGAATCCTTCTTAACGACAACCTTGTTTGCCACAATTCCGGGAATCTGATTAATCTGAGCTTCTATTTCTTCCAGTTCAATTCGAAATCCACGTAACTTGATCTGGCTATCATTACGACCGAAACATTCCAACAGTCCGTCTATTCCCAAACGGCCTAAATCTCCGGTTCGGTATACACAGCTATCTATCCCTTTTATATCCTTCCGAAATGCCTTTGCAGTAGCTTCTTGGTTATTAATATATCCCAACCCGACACAGGCTCCACTGATACAAATTTCACCTTCTTCACCAATATCACATGGCTGCAGATTATCATTTAATATATAAATTTGAGTGTTTTTTATTGGTATCCCTATTTTCATACTATTTAGTGATTTCGCCAATATCCGGTTGATATAAAAACAAGTTACATATACACAAGTTTCTGTAGGTCCATAATAATTGTATATTTCCAGATCCTTATAAGCTTGATATTCATATACTTTATGAACCAGCCAAAGCGGTAATGCCTCTCCACCTGCTATGACCGTCTGAGGCAGCATACCATCTCTAGGACTGACCTCCGTATAAGAAACAATCAAACTTAATAAAGTAGGTGTCAGATCACTAACATCTATTTTCTTTTCTCGAAAAAAAGCGGTTATTTTAGCTACTGACCTCTTAACCTCATCCGGGATAATAATCAAAGTATTTCCGGTTAACAGTGCAAGATACATTTGTCCAACAGAAACATCAAAAACCATGTCTGCCATCAAAGCGATTCGCAAACTTTCTTCCGCATTAGCCACCTTATATATCTCATCCTGCATGGAATCAATTAGGTTTAAAACATTACTATTACAAATTGTTATTCCCTTTGGAGTGCCCGTTGTGCCTGATGTAAAAAGGATATACGCTTTTTGAGATTTTTTTGATACTACTATTTCCGTTTCATCTAGAGGGCTAAGAAGCAAATCTATTGTAATTGTTTTGATTTGAAAAATATCAACAGACTGATCTGTAACTATATATACGGCTTCACTAACGGATAGTATTCTGTTAATGCGATCCACCGGATATATTTTATTTAATGGTAGATAAGTACATCCACATTTAAGAATCGCTAGTATTGTACTAACATATAGATCTGATTTGTCAAGATAGATGCCAATCACATCGCCTGGTACTGCTCCCAGTCTGTAAAGATTAGCTGCTATTTTGTTAACTATTGCTACCAATTCTCGATATGTATAATGCTTATCTTGGTATTCAAGTGCCAAAGTATCACTATTATCCGCTGCAACTTTTTCAAATACCTCCGATATAGTAATATTCATACATTTATTAAACTCTATGATATTTTTATCTACCACTTCCTTATGAATTTCCTCAATATACTTATGAATGTAATGTCTATTTTTCATCTTCCTTCACCTCATAGGATGCCTATTATGTATTCGCTTCAATATACTTTGCAATATCTCCTACTGAATTAATATGTGTAATATCCTTACTTGTTAATTCCGGAATATTGTATACTGATTCTAGTGCACTCATAAGATCAAATAAATCTACAGAGGATAAACCCAAATCATGAACTAAACAACTATCCTCCAATATATTGCTTCGTTCTATTCCCTCATATTCACTTATAAAATCAATTATTTGGTTTACCATAATATCCTCCTAACAACTATATATAAATTCTTATAATTTTACCTAGTGTGTTTTTGGGAAACTCTTCTTCCCTTAAATCAATCGCATTAATTTTCCAATAATCAGCATTTGTATCATTCTTTTTTATTATTTCGCTGTTGAAGTAATCAAAAAGCTCTTTTTTTGAAGAAGTCTTTACAAAATCGCTTTCATAATTTGGGTATATCTGAGCTGCCAATATTATTAAACCGGAAGAAAGTTTTTTCGGATGTACCATTACTTCTCTTGTGTAGGGTATTTTTAGAATTTCTTTTTCTAAAGCCTCCGGTGATATATTTTCACCGTTTGATAGAATGATTAAATTCTTCTTTCGTCCAGTAATAAATAAGAATCCCTCCTTGTCTATATATCCCAAATCTCCGGTATGGAACCATCCATCCACAAATGACTCTTTTGTACTTGATAAATCATTATAATAACCCTGGGTAACAACATCTCCGCGAATTAGGATTTCATCATCCACTATTTTTACTTCAGCATAAGGTTTGGGAAGTACTTTTCCTGCGGATCCGTATTTCCGATATTTTAGAGAATTAACTGCTACTACCGGAGAACATTCTGTTATACCATAACCTGTAAATATCTCGATTCCAATATAGTGGAATTTCTCAATGTATTCTCTTGCTAAGTCAGCCCCACCACAATGTATAACAGAAAGATTACCGCCGAACTCGTCCAGTATTTCCTTAAAAAGCTTTCTTCTTATATCAATCCCCAATTTCATCAGAAACTTGCTGATTGCAATCCCTTTCTTAAATTTCTTCTCCACTCCTTTTTTTTGAATCGTAAGCATCATTTTTTTATACATACTTTCCACAATCAATGGAACAAGTACCAAAGCAGAGGGCTGAAAGAATTTTAAATCCTGGGTAAAGTGGAGAACATCTTCTGATATACAAGTTGTCCCACCATATGCAAGTTGATACTGTATACATACCGTAATTTGATAAGCATGATGATGAGGCAGTACGGTCATATTCACATATCTTTTTTCCTCATTAATAAAGTCACCGGTTAGGCTATAGCTGCCTTCAACATCTTTACACAGATTATAATGCGATAAGGGAACCGCCTTATTGGTCCCTGTCGTTCCTGAAGTAAAAATAATCATTGCTGTTTCATGCTTGTCAACTCGTCTTATTTCCTTTGACAGCTTAAAATTTTCTGAGAGTACAGCTCTTTCTTTTAATGATATATCGTCTATTTTTACAGCTGTGATATTTTCGAATTTGTGTAATAAGCTACTTACCTTTTGCTGTGTTATCTTATCAAATAATATTAAATTAATCTCCGTCTTCGTTATCATATTGGTTAATACTTCTTCTGATTGATTTTTATCTAACATAACTGCTATGTTTCCCGAATAAAGAATTCCATAAAAATGCACCAACATTTCATAGCTAGTATTCACGATCACTGCTATTCTTCTTACCATTTTCTCTGTAGATAAGGTAGCTGCAACCTCCATAATATCGCAGTACAATTTTTCGTATGAAATATTACATAATTCATTCTTCATCTTATACTTCATGGCAACGTCATGCTTATATGCATGATAAGAATGATCTAATAGTTCCTGAACCGTATTGATTACCAGTAGTTTGGATTCTTTTTTCATAAATTCTTTCCTTCCTATTCTACTATTTATTGTTATTAATATAAATCCTTCGGATTAGCATAGTCATATGGACTCCTACAAGTAATCCTATAATTACGTATGCATAATTTGTCATTTCCAAGAGGGAAACCAGGAGCCAATAATAAAATAGA
>CAYMLE010000196.1:0-4112 GCA_964391115.1 uncultured Herbinix sp.
AGCTTGCGAGCGCCTAATGCGGGCACCGGGTGCTTGCACTTAGGCTCTGGAGTGTTTGGGAACATATTGTTATGTGATGTCCCGCTCGGTAGCTAGCGACACTCTCAACTAAATAGAAACATCACATGCCTATTCAAGAATTATAGACACAAGCTCTTTAAACTCTTTTATTATGAAATCAGCATACTGGCTATATTTGGTCTCTCCATTAGTAAAGTAACATGTATGTATCCTTGCATTCTTGCCAGCTTCTATGTCAATTTCTCTATCTCCTATCATAATAGCCTGTTCAGGTGGAATTATTTTTGTTGTTAATAAATGCTTCAAAGCCTCAGGATGTGGTTTTCGTTTAAAGTTATCCTCTTTTGTAATATATCCACTGAAATACTCTACTAGGCCATTTCGTTCCATATGTTCTATTGCGGATTTACTTTTATGCGTATATAAGTAGTTTTTACCCCCGTTTCGACAGACCATCTTACATATCTCATGTACATAATCAAATGGCTTAAAATACTTAACTTCTATAGGATGCCTTATGAAATTGTAATGTATCATTAATTCATCAATATCAATGTGGTGATGATCCTGGCAGTATTCAAGCAACGTTGAATATGAAATCTTCATCAATTCCATTACATGATCAGATGTTTCTTCAATTCCAACTTTCTGTAAAGCCCTAATAAATGATTGGGTCATTACTGGATATGTGTCAAATAATGTCCCATCAAAATCCCAAATAAGATGTTTAAACATGTAATACCTCCTGTGATGTTTTTGCAGAGTAGAGCGGGATTTTACATAACTACTCCATCCCCGTAATCATCTTCATCTAATCCCGATACATTATGGTATTTGCGAATTTAATTTCGGGAATATACCCTATAGGTTATCAAGTGGACTTCTAATACTACTTAACTTTTTCTCAGATACATGTGTATAAATTTCTGTTGTTTTGCTGCTACTGTGTCCCAAAAGTTCTTGTATATATCTTAAATCCGTTCCGCTTTCAAGTAGATGTGTTGCAAAAGAATGTCTTAATGAATGCACGGTCACATCAGACTTTATTTTTGCATTTATACATGCATTTTCAAATACCTTTTGTACTGACCTTTCTGTCAGGAAACTATCGCTTTTACCTCCTGGAAACAACCAATTCTCTGGTTTATAAAGAAGGTAGTATTTTTTCAATTGTTTTAGAGCCACCTCAGAAAGGAGGGTATATCGGTCTTTTTTACCCTTACCTTGCCTGACTTTAATCAACATACGCTTACTATCTATATCGTTTATCTGTAGTCGAACAACTTCACCAACCCTAAGCCCTGCCGAGTAAATCAAAAATAAGATAGTTTTATGCTTCTCATTTTGTACAGAGCTTAGAATTTTGATTACCTCTTCTTTCGATAATACATTTGGTAACTTATGCTCTTTCTTAGGCCTTGGTAAAAGATCCAATTCATTGGTTGGCATATGTAATATATATAAACATAAAAACTTAATTGAGCTTATCGCTTGATTTGCAAATGAATGAGACGTTTCTTTATCATGAACTAAATATAAAGTATACTTTTTAATATCACTAGTGCTTATATTATTAAGTTGCTTATCTATAAATTTCTCAAACCTGTGTATGTGACCTATATAAGATTTTATTGTTTTATAGCTATAACCTCTTAACACTAATTCTTCTTTTATATGATTATATATCGATTGCTCCTGGTCTTCCAAATAGCGCTCAGAAATGTTTTTCTCTCCGAATAAATCTTCTAAAATCTCCAGATTCTCTTTATTGTTTAAGACAAACCATGCTTTATGCTTCGGATCCCATCGATGACCCTTCAGAGTTTTCATCTTTGCAACGATATCAGCGGAGTATTTAAATGTTATTTTTAGTTCTTTGCCAGCTTTTTCAACATTTATCAATATGCATGCTCTCCCATCATCTGTAAACCTTTACATACATAATATTACATTTGATATATTCTGTCAATTTATACCTCCTAAATCCATCACATGTTCTATATTTATAATAATCTTTTATTAGATATTATTAAACTTTCGCGTAAAAAAGCTCAGAACAATTCTATTCTGAGCACTCATAATCTTATACAAGAAAGTATTAGGCCATAAAGAAAAACGGATGCCCATCTTCAATATCTCTTAATTGTCATGTCTCTACTATAATTATTATACATAGTTGATCTTAATCACACATAACGCAGCCCCTTGCTATAAAGCTTATAGTATCTGAACTATATTAATGTTTACTTCATCAATCAACTATATATACTAGTTCAAACTCTTCACACAAAACCGGCATATCATCTGAAAATTGCTTTCCTATCGATGAACATTCATATGTAAAAAATTCCGTATGTGCCTTTCTCCAATAGTCAAGACTAAGGTCCCCTTCACCTTCCTTCGCTGCAAAAGTTTCTGTTACTTCTTTGAAAGGATGAATTTCGATACTTATGGTTCGAATAATTGCTTTGGGAGTACCGTCCCAGTTTGTAACTATTGAGTAGTCACCAACTTTAGGAAGCGGTTCGTCATCATATTCATACACCCAAGGTGCTGAAGCTGTGGCCTTCTTTCTACCCGCCAAGACCAGGCCCAGTAGGGAATTAGCGGTGCTTTCTTTCACCCCAAAATACCATGAGGTATATGTCTTATCAGTTGTATCGATATTTTCTCCAATTGATTGTAAAAAAGTATCCCAAACCTGAGTTATCTGATTTGTATTGTCCATCTGCTTCACTCCTTCTAGTGTGTTCCGACTATTTGTAAAATGAGCTGCCAAATCCTTGTCCGTAAAACCTCCACACAGATAATGATGATCTGTCATATACCTTTATTTATGAAAATCCGAGTAATGTAACTACCTCCATCCTAATACCATCTATCTTCAAAGGAACTTGGAGAGGATACTTCCCTATAGAAAGCAGCATTCGCCGCTTCCATATACGGTCCAACCCATAGAAAACCAATTCCAAAGGTTAAAATACTTAGTATAATCCATCCAATAAAACTAAACTGCATACAAAATAGCCTCCACTTATTCCCCTTCATCATTTCTTTCGAAAGTCCTATCGCCTCGTTAGCTCCATATTCCGGGTGTTCAGCCATTATATATGGAGTCATGCTATAACTGTATGAAGCTATAATACCTGGAATAATCAATAACAGTGACCATAAAAAGATATATAAACCACGAAGAAATTGCATACAAAAACCTGCTCCAAAGCGATCAAACTGGCTAAACAGATCCCGAAAGGTTACTTCGTTATGATCAACTAGTTTTAGATTGAATATTGCATATCCAAGTGTGATTGCACCACCGATAATGACACATATGATAATCCAAACAAATATAACCGTGAATAAGCCAATGATCCATGGAAATAATTTCATTCCAATTTCTGTGTCGAACCAATCACTGGATGTAATTCTATTATTATTACCACTTGCCGAACTTCCACCACCTAAGCTAGTAGTAGAAGCTCCAAGTAATCCGGCTACAAAGCCGGTTCCTATAGCAACTGCCCATCTGTCATTTAAACTTTCACGGGCAATTCTTCTGAAATCATCAGCTAAAAACATTTCCTACCTCCCAATTTAATTTAAATATAGTTTGCTTAGTTCTATTCATATGAGAGAATTGTCCATTTAACCCATACCTAAAGCAGTTTAGCATCACAGCGCATCAATACCAGCAAGGTATAACCCTTGAGTGAAATTATCTTCCCAAGTTATAAGGAATACAATAAATTTATTCCACCTTGTATAAGTCCATATATGTGTGTAACTATTAATTTTCATAAATGTAAAAGATACACACTTTTATATTAATTTGAATGTTCTTATTTGTCAAATTATATTACTATATTTGTCAACGAATTAGATCAAAACAATAATGAATGAATATTCAATTTTGACTATCTACGATAAATATAGAATCTATATATCAAAACAGCTCAAGGCATTGGCCTTGAGCTGTTTACTCTCTTGATAATGATCATTTAATTGACCTACATATTTCAACTTATATTTATACAACAAAAACCCAAAACATTGCTGTCTTGAGCTTCTAATTGATCTTATTCAATTATTGA
>CAYMLE010000197.1:0-4066 GCA_964391115.1 uncultured Herbinix sp.
CCAATTACTAATATGCGCTTATTAGGATCACCTTGTACAACAGGATAATAGTCTTCTGCAAATGCAAGTGGATTTACAGCACATTGTAATATCTTGCCCGAAAATCCTGCATATAGGCATTCGTTACAACCAATACAAGGAACGATATCATAAGTCTCATTTTTTCTCACTTTATTTACCCAATGAGGATCTGCTATGGACATATGTCCTAGACCTATAAGATCAGCTTTTCCTTCTTGCAGCGCTAACTCTACATCCGCTGGATTATTCATCTTACCTTGTGACATAACAGGTACATTAACATTCTTTTTAATTTCAGTAGCGATGTCTAGTTGAACTCTTGCTGGCTGATAAACTGTGTTAATCGCCTTATACCAAGCTTCATAACAACCTACATCAACGTGTAGAATATCTACCCCTGCTTCTTCTAGGATTTTCGCCATGGCAATACCTTCTTCTAAATCTCTACCACCTGGTACGCCATGATAAGGTGTGAATTTATAAAGTATCGGGAAATCAGGGCCTACTGCTTCTCGAATCGCTTTTATGCATTCAACAGAGAAGCGCATTCTATTTTCTAAACTACCACCGTATTCATCCGTTCTCTTATTCCAAAGCTCGGATTGGAATTGATCCATTAAATACCCGCCATAACCATGAAGCTCTACCGCATCAGCTTCAGCATTTTTTACTTTGGCTGCACCTTCAGCCATTTTTTGAACTAAGAATTTGATATCATCTTTCGATAGTTCTTTACACTTTAAGCCTGGAAACCAAAATGAATCCACTTCACTAGCAGCATATGGTCTTACGTCTCCAGTTGTGAACTGCATTCTACCAAGACCCGGTGTAAGCTGTATACAAAGCTTTGCTCCCTGATTATGTATCCGTCTAGCTAAAAAGTTTAGTTGTTCAAAAGATTTTGGAGTATCTAGAATATTACAAGCCTTAGCCTCGTATTTTGTGGTCACTTGATTGGCTCCAGTGATAATTAATCCAAAACCACCTTTTGCTCTTTCCTCATAATATCTAATTGATCTGTCAGAAAAGGAACCATCTACCTCTGTAGATGTACCCATAGGTGCCATAAACATTCTGTTTCTTAACTTCATACTTCCAATTTGTATTGGATTAAAAATTTTCATAGAAACGATACCTCCTTAATTTGACTTAGTACATCGGTACTGGTTTTTAGTACTACGGTAAGGATAACATATTGTTAATTAATTGTCAATCACAATAGTTAAATTTTTAACGGAAAATTTAATATTCCTTATATTGCTTGTGAATTGCTATGGTTAATGCTATAATACACTATTGTGAAAGGTGGATATGGAATGGTAAATACGCAGGATTTAATCTATGAAACAGCAAGGAATCTCTTTAGAGAAAAGGACTATGAGAGTGTGACAATCAACGATATCTGTAAAGCATGTGGGATTACAAAGTCAACATTCTACTATCATGTAAAATCAAAGCAAGATATCATCGTACACTACTATGATTTAATTGTGAATAATCTCACACCTATCTTGATTAATATGTTAGATTCATCTAATACTTGGGATCAGATTACTGCTCTTTTTAATAGCCTAATTACTGATATAGAATCATATGGAGTAGGATTTAACAGTCAATTGTTATCCATTAGCTTAAAAGAAAACTTAAGAACCTTTGATATGCGACAAAATCTAAAGGACATCGCTATAAAAATCATCAGCAAAGGACAAGCACTAGGACAATTTCGTAATCAGAATAATGCAGAACGACTTTATGAGGCTGCAGCTTATATGTTTACAGGATATGAATATATGTGGTGTGTAAAAAATGGGGAGTTTAATTGGAGAGAGCAATTTCTAACCTCCGTTGAGAATTTGCTTGATGTAGACGAAGAGTTAAGGAAGTTTACATAGGGATCACGAAATATTCTCTTAACGATGAACACGGACACGGTGCTGACGATTATGCACCATGTCCGTGTCTTTTTTTCACATTTGGTTGTATTTATAACAAAGGTTCGATATGATCTAAACTCTTCATGCGCGGTTTATTTTATGCCTTATTTTGTATAACTCCTCATCCATTCTTATCTTCTAACAATTTGATTTTCTCAGCAACATCCAAATCCATCTTTTTGCCACGAATAAGATAAACACCAAATACGATAATTATAACCCCGATACATATTTGCGGGAAATATTCTCCAAAACGCCAGATTAATTCACTAAGAAAGCCTGGCATTATCCAATATATAATACCGTAAATATTGTTCCATAAGATGGATAAGCCTATAACAATCAGAGCAAGAGCTAGTATGTTGCGATATTTACTTTGAAGCATTAGAGCTTTCTCTTTTGCAAATTCAGGAATCATTATAAAGTTATCATCCATAGCGTTAAACTCTTCATCAGGCATAGAACGAAGATTATGGGTATCAAAGAATGCAAAAAACCAAATTACAGGCATTACGTATACCAATGGGCCGAGATGAAGCCAGCTTGCTAAAAATATCAGTAAAAAGAATATTGACATCAAGCTGGTGCCCCGTTTCATAAAACCCATATACATCTGTCCAGCACCTGGGATTAGTGAAAAACAAAATGTAAGGAAACTACTCTTCTTTCTTATCATTAATTATTACCTCCGTTTTAATAATCATATTAGAAATATCCAACATTGTATTCGTCAGGGTATTAGCGCTATTCCTTAGTGTTGCTGCAAAGGAATATCTATCCTCCATCCCGGCTATTGCTTCACTATAATCAGTCTTTGCTCGCTCAGGAACTGTTTTAACACCTGGTATATTCATCGATAATATGAGAAGAATCAAAGCACCGATAGTAGCAGTAACGACCTTTAAGCCGTAAACAAATAACTGCATCCGTTTAGAGGATTCTCTTGCTTTAACCACAATCTGTACTTCAGGCCTTTTTATTGCTTTTAAGATATTATCTTTCATATGTCTGGGAGCTGTTATTAAATCCTTTGTCATGACTTGTGCTAGCTGACCCGAACAATAATTACAGGAGCAGATATGTTCTAAAAACTTCTCCTTTTCTTCATAATTCAGTAGATCATTTTCAAAAGCAAGAAACTCACTCTCTAAAATATGTTTAGTGTCATTCATTATATAAAGCCCCCTTTCTATATGATTTTTGCAATAAAGCCCTAGCCCGGTATATTTGAGTTTGAACTGTTTTTATGTTCTTTCCTGTTTTTATAGCAATTTCTGATGCCGGTAATTCATGATAAAAATAATCAATTGCTATTTCGCGGTATGGAGCTTTTAAATTTTTGCATCGATCCTTGAGTTGCTTCTTTACCTCGTTTTCCAGAACCTTTTGTTCAGGTGAAGCTTCCTTATCTGCATGGATAGCAAAGTAATCATCCTCGGTTGGAATGCTTTGTCGTTCTGCTTTTTTTATAAAGTCCAAACACTTATTGGTCGCGATCCTGCATAACCAAGCTTTTTCATGTTGGCAGTCAAAGCTAGCCAAGTGTTTATATGCTGAGATGAAGGTTTCCTGGGCCAGATCCTCAGCATCAAAATAATCTCGTACGATCTTAAAGCATACAGAGTAAACTAAGTTCTGATATGTATCAATTAAGTATTCATAATATTGCTCGTTACTGATGTTTCCGCCCTCCCTTCAGCTTTCATTATCTATAACGATAGTGTATTGTATTTGTCTTCAAATTTAAAGAAAATATAGTTGAAATATATTTAAAGATCGGAACAAATTAGCGCGACAAGGGAAAATAACGCCTATAAAAGCGGTTAGGGTGAAAACATCACTCTAGCCGCTATTTTTTATAGCTAATATTTCATTTGATCTCTTGATTTCCTTGTATTAATGCTGTATTCGTAACTAGCCATCATACCAACCGGTATATCTGCTATACCATCCTTAAGTTTATATCGTGAACATAAAACCACTCACCAAACCATTCCATTTCGAACTTGTGTTCTGTTTAGTTTCATAGTATAATTTACCTAAGCAGTTACCAAAGCTGCTGGCAATCGTGTATAGGGTGGTTGGCCTTCATTCTACATAGAATGGAGGTG
>CAYMLE010000198.1:0-3947 GCA_964391115.1 uncultured Herbinix sp.
TATGCGAAAAAGGATGTTAGAGATCAAGTTATTCGTGCAGACCAATTAGTGAAACTTATAAAGGATAAGTATGAAAAATCCAAAGATTCAATTTCTTCAGATGAAAGAATGCTCGAATGGGCTAAATCTTTTCTGGATTTACATAAAGAAGTTGATAAAGATTATACGGGAAAATATGAACAGTATAAAATAAACAACAGTATATCAGAGACTATAGTAATAGAAGAATCTCATAATGAAGAAAATATTACGCAGGCAAATACTACAACTCCCTTGGAGGAATCGGATATATTCACAGAGTTAAAAGCATATCGATTGACAAAAAGTCGACAAGAAAAAATAAAACCTTACTTTATATATAACGACAATCAGTTAAAAGATTTAATATCTAAGTTGCCAAGAAGCAAGGAAGAGCTGATGACTGTTGATGGATTTGGCAAGGTAAAGGCTGAAAAATATGGTGATGAGATTTTAAGCATAGTAAATAAATATTAGTTATATTTGCTTTTTATAACGATGATGTGAAAAGTTCCTTCTTACTAGGCTTTCAGAAGATTAGTAAGGTTGGAGACTCGTCGTATAATCATTGAAAACCTGTAAGATTTGTCTGTCGAATCTTATAGGTTTTTTTGTTGTATGATTATGTCTTGACAGGAAAGTAGTCGATGGATTAGTATTTCATTATTTAGATGAAATGTATACCAGTATTTTATACATAGGTACAGAATATTAAAGGCTGAGAACAAGAACTAGTATATGGGGGATATTATTGATGGACGTTATGATAAGAACAATGAAACAAGAAGATTGGCCTGCAGTGGCAGCGATATTTCAAGAGGGTATCGATCAAAGGACCTCCACCTTCCATAGAGAAGTACCAACCTATGAGGAATGGAACAAGTCTCATATTCTTAGCTGTCGGCTGGTGGCAGAGGTTGACAATCAGGTGATTGGATGGACAGCCCTTCAACCCTATAGTAATAGACAGGTTTATAGGGGGGTTGCGGAGGTCAGTATCTATATTCAAACAAAATTCCGTGGCATCGGTATTGGGGAAAAGCTATTAAAGACTCTGATTGAGGAATCGGAAAACCAGGGTTATTGGACACTGCAATCCGGTATATTTGAAATAAATAAGGCCAGCATTGCACTCCATGACAAAGTAGGATTTCGATTAGTAGGATATCGGGAACGTATAGGTAAGGATTGTAATGGAGTGTGGCTTAATACAATCTTGATGGAGAGAAGAAGCGGGAAGATGTAGTTATGTAACTAGGGCAGGTTCTATATCGGAACCTGCCCTAGGAGATATATCAGCTGAAATTAAATCCTAGCTTAAGAATTTGGGTTTTACAAAGGTTGTTCCGGCATCGATACTTCGATTAATAAGATCATAGAAGTACCCAGGAACGATAGCGTCGGTATGTGGATGGTCATGAATAAGAAAGATGTTATGGGCTCCTACATCCTTCAGATTACCGCCTTGCTCAGGGTTAGGGTTATCCATATGCTCTAAAATGCTATTGTATGAGAAATCCTTATCATAAGACAATCGATACTCTTCAAAATCAAATGTCCATAACGTGTCCAGATCTTTGTCCAATTGATTGCTATAATACCAATCATATGTAATTGGTGTGTAATCAATCTGGCAGAAACCATGGGAAGCTAAATATTCCTGGAGGGCTGCTTTATTTTCTCCACCCTTGTCCCCATATGGGAAACGAAAAATTTTATATTCCCTTTTCACACCAGCTTCTTCATATAGGCCATTAATTAACACTTCATTTTGCTCAATCTCTTCGATGCATTGCTCGAGTGAAATCTCTGAAAAATGAGGATGTGAATTAGAATGGTTTCCAATGATTGCACCGTTTTTTATGGCGTATATCCCGTTCTGTCTTTCCTCCTTAATTCGATCTCCCCAGAAAAACATAAGCGGTATAATATCTTTATTAAGCAGAAAGTCCAGAATATCCTTTGTCATTATTGTAGGACCGTCATCAATTGTTAGATACGCAGTACCCATGATGGTTGCACTTCCTTTCGTTTTTACTTAATCATACTACTTTTTGTAAAAATGTCCAATATAAAGTTATCGTGTTGCATTGTTTAAAATAAAACAGACAGTCGAAGACTGTCTGTTTGGTTAAGCTGGAAATGGGATTTGAACCCACGGCTTCCTCATTACGAGTGAGGTACTCTACCAGCTGAGTTATTCCAGCATATCACATATGAAATTATTATGGGAAGCAATTACTAGCTCCTTTGTATAGTACTTATCTATTCTAGTATAAACCAAGGGAAATTTCAAGTACTTTTTATTAGAGAATAGATATTCACTACCACTAAAATGTTATTTGAATAGAAAAACACTAGATACCCTTTGATAATAGGAAATCAAAGGATTTCTAGTGCTATTTTGTTAGAGTTTATTAGTTTGGTCTGAACGGTAACTAATATTTTTGTCAGTGTAAGGCATGCCCTACATAGTAACTCTGGGCATAGATGTTGAAACAATCTTTATCTCTTCTCCCCCATGAAACACAGTCCAATTGCTCCTGGTCCGGAATGGGAACCGATACTGGGGCTGATAGAGTTAATAATGACCGTCTTGTGAGGAAGTTTTTCCTTTACTAGATCGGCCAGATAAGTGGCATCCTCCAGAGCATCGCCATGGGCGATACAGACATTATCTGCTAGATCCTTATACTTACCTAAGCTATCTAGCATATCATTAAAGATGGTATTCAGTGATTTCTTCCTTCCACGGGAAGTGGATAAGGGAACCAGTTGACCTTCTTTATTAATATATAGAATGGGTTTAACATTAATCATGGTACCGATAAAAGCTGTCGTTTTCGATATTCGTCCACCTCGATATAAATGATTCAAATCGTCCACTGTGAAGCGAACACAGAAATCCATCAGATGCTCCTCCAACCAGGAATAGATTTCCTCTATGGACTTTCCTTCTTCCTTAAGCTGGACGGCTTTCATGATAAACATGCCTTCGCCTAGGGAAGCGTTGAGGGTATCTAGAACCATAATCTTTGAACCGGGATTTTCTTCGCAGACATCAATCGCACCAGTCATTACATTACTGCATCCTCCGCTTAAGGCTGAGGAAAAGCTGATATGTAATATATCCAGTCCCCGATCAATATAACCCTGAAAGGTCTTACGGATGACATCAGGATTGCTGGCCATGGTAGTTGGCATTATACCACTTCTCATCTTGTCGTAGAATTCCTTGGAAGTAAGATTAATTTCATCTCCATAGGTTATACCCTCCAGGTCGTAATAGTGAGGTATGATACCAATTTGTTTCTCTTTGATATAGGCAGGCAGCAGGTCAGAGTTCGAATCTGCGGTTATTACAAAATCCTTCATGTTCTTCCCCTCCTAGAGATTGGATTATTTATTTACATTCTACTAGAGGGGGATATATTTAGCAATAAGATTTTATTTATTATTTATTGACCAGAGATTTTTAAATCAGATTTATTCATACCGGCAGCCCTCATAGAAGCTGCCGGTATGATATTATCTCTTTATTTTCTTCTCAACGTAATTGAGAAGTTTATATAACAAAGTTGCTATAATGCACAGTATTACAATGGACATGATGACCCAGTTCAGCTTGAAAACCTGGCTGCCATAAACGATCAGATAACCGAGACCTGCTTTAGCGGCCAGGAACTCCCCGATGATAACACCCACTAGGGAAAGACCGATGTTAACCTTCATTAAGCTAATGATTGAGGGTATGTTTGAAGGAAGTATGACCTTAAACAGAACATCCTTTTTAACGCCTCCTAGTGTATATATTAGTTTTATCTTATCCTCCTCAACGGATTTAAAATCAGAATGCAGGGTTATGATTGAGCCGAATAAAGCAACAGAAATCGCGGCCACAATAATGGTTTTCATGTTATTGCCCAACC
>CAYMLE010000199.1:0-3946 GCA_964391115.1 uncultured Herbinix sp.
GAAAAAAACAATGTTGACGTTCTGAGAATTACTGAGGATGAGGAAGAGGAAGAGATCATCCTTGAGGATGAAGAGGAGATAGAAACCATAGATTTATCCGTACCTGAAGGCATCAACATCGAAGATCCTGTCCGGATGTATCTAAAGGAAATCGGTAAGGTTCCTCTTTTAACTGCGGATGAGGAAATTGAATTGGCGAAGAGAATGGAAGAAGAGGATGATTATGCCAGAAAGAGATTGGCAGAGGCAAACCTTCGTCTAGTTGTCAGTATAGCAAAACGTTATGTAGGAAGAGGAATGCTATTTCTTGATTTGATTCAAGAGGGCAACCTAGGTCTCATAAAAGCCGTTGAAAAGTTTGATTACCGGAAAGGGTTTAAGTTTAGTACCTATGCTACCTGGTGGATTAGACAGGCGATCACTAGAGCAATCGCAGATCAGGCTAGGACAATCCGTATTCCAGTTCATATGGTAGAAACAATTAATAAATTAACCAGAATACAGAGACAGCTTCTACAGGAGCTGGGTAGGGAACCTTCTCCAGAAGAGATCTCCGAGGTTATGAATTTGCCTGTAGAAAGAGTTCGTGAGATACAGAAGATATCCCAAGAACCAGTTTCCTTAGAGACTCCGATTGGTGAGGAGGAGGACAGTCATCTGGGAGATTTCATCCAGGATGATAATGTTCCGGTACCAGCGGATGCAGCAGCCTTTACCTTATTAAAGGAACAGCTGGTTGAGGTTCTGGGTACCTTAACGGAAAGGGAGCAGAAGGTGTTAAGACTTCGCTTTGGCCTTGATGATGGCCGTGCTCGCACCTTGGAGGAAGTGGGTAAGGAATTCAACGTAACCAGAGAGAGAATTCGTCAGATAGAAGCCAAGGCTTTAAGAAAGCTGAGACATCCCAGCAGAAGCAGAAAGCTGAAGGATTATTTGGAATAGAATTATCATTTAAAGATCGATAGAGATTGTATGTAAGCGATGGCCTAGCCATCGCTTATTTTATGGGAAAAACGGCCAAATTATACTCTTTCTATGGAAAACAATTTATAAACATGGTAGAATGGTAAAAATACCAGAAATAGCAGAAATAACAGATGTAACAGATGTAACAGACGCAATAGACATAGCAGAAATACCAGATGTGACAGATATAGCAGAAATACCAGATGTGACAGATATAGCAGAAATACCAGATGTGACAGAAATACCAGATGTGACAGAAATACCAGAAACAACAGAAACAACAGAAACAACAGAAACAACAGACATAAAGAAAGAATAAATAGACGAGATTACTTTGAATTGGAGAACATTATGCAGCTTTCTAAACGTTTACAAGTCGTAGCGGAGCAGGTCTCTTATGGGAACCGAGTAGCGGATATTGGATGTGACCATGCCTATGTTGCGATTTATCTTGTGGAGAATCACATAGCATCCAAAGTAATTGCCATGGATGTGAACCAGGGGCCGTTGGAGCGAGCAAAAGAAAATATAAGAAAGTATGGTTATGAGGATCAGATTGATGTCCGTCTGTCAGATGGGATACAAAAGCTGAGTGTCGGGGAGGCAGATACCCTGTTGATTGCTGGAATGGGAGGCCCGTTGACGCTTCAGATACTTTCAGGACGTAGAGATATCTTAGGGACAGTAAAGGAATTAGTTTTACAGCCCCAATCCGAGATACATTTGGTCCGCAAAGCATTAAAGGGTTTGGGATTTCTAATTACCTCCGAGAATATGTTAGTGGAGGATGGTAAATATTATGTCTGTATGAAAGCAGAGGCCATCGCTAGGGTAAATGACTCGAAAAACTATGAATTAACCAAAGAAGAACATTATTACTGTGGCAGATTACTGCTGGAGCGAAAGGAACCTGTGCTACTTGAGTTCTTACAGAGAGAATTACAGCAGCGAGAAGTTATCAATCAAAACTTAACTGCATTTCCGACAGAGCAATCTATGCTCCGGCAAAAGGAATTAATTGAGGAAATGGAACTGATAAATAGGGGTATTAGGTATTACGCAGAGTGAGTTATGATAAAATTATGATAAACGATGTAGAATATATAAAAATGAGGTGAAGAAAATGGAAACGAAGATAAAAATCGAAATTAATGGCCATGTTAGAGAGTATTCCCCTGGCATTCGCTTAATGGATATTGCAGCAGAATATCAACAGGAGTATGAGCATGAAATTATCCTTGCCTATGTTAATAATAAGCTTCGAGAGTTATTTAAGAGGGTAGAGAAGGATTGTTCAATCCGCTTTGTCACTACGGCTGAGGATGCGGGACATAAAACCTATATTCGGGGTATGATTCTTATTATGTTGAAGGCCTTTTATGCAGAGTTTGGAGCTGACAATGTGAAGAAGGTCACTGTAGAGTACTCTATTGGTGATGGATTATATTGTGATTATGAAGGAAAGGTGCCACTGGATAAGGATAGGCTGGAAGCAGTAAAGAGCCGAATGGCTGATTTGGTAGAACGGGATATTCCGTTTATGAAACGAAGCATTGGAACAGACGATGCAATTGAGCTATTTCGCCAATACCGGATGTATGATAAGGAGAGGCTGTTTAAGTACCGTAGGGTATCGAAAGCAAACATCTATAGTTTGGATGGTTTTGAGGATTATTACTATGGTTATATGCCGCCCAGTACAAGAACGCTGAAATACTTTGACCTTCAACCTTATGATGCAGGCTTCCTTTTGCTGCTTCCTAATGAAAAAGCTCCGACTGTGGTGGAGCCCTTTGTTCCTCATAAGAAGCTATTTTACACACTGAAGCAATCCAATGAATGGTCAAAGATGATGGGCTTAGAGAATGTAGGAGCTTTGAATGACATCATATCTCAAGGTAAAATTAATGATTTGATCCTAGTACAGGAAGCCCTTCAAGAAGAAAAGATCAGTAAGATAGCAGAAGCCATTAAAAACTCTGAGGGGAAGAAATTTATCATGATTGCCGGACCCTCCTCTTCTGGCAAAACCACCTTCTCCCATCGATTATCCATACAGTTGAAGGCTCATGGCTTGAAGCCACACCCTATTGCGGTTGATAATTATTTTGTGAATCGGGATCAGACACCGAGGGATGAGAAGGGAAATTATAATTTCGAGAGCCTTCATGCCATAGACTTAGAACAGTTTAATAAGGATATGACGGATTTGATGGAAGGAAAAACAGTGGACCTTCCAGTCTATAACTTTATTACTGGGTTAAGAGAGTATAAGGGTAATTACACAACTCTGGGTACTGAGGACATTCTCGTAATTGAAGGAATCCATGGACTAAACGATGCTTTGTCCTATTCGCTTCCAAGAGAAAGTAAATATAAAATCTATATCAGTGCGCTGACTCAGCTAAACATTGATGAGCATAACCGGATTCCAACCACCGATGGAAGACTGATTCGACGTATGGTTCGAGATGCTAGGACCCGAGGCACCTCTGGTCAGATGACCATATCCATGTGGCCTTCGGTACGTAGAGGTGAGGAAGAAAACATCTTTCCCTTTCAGGAGGATGCCGATATTATGTTCAACTCTGCTCTGATTTATGAATTAGCAATATTAAAGCAATATGCAGAGCCTATTTTGTTCGGCATTGACCGAAACAGCCCGGAATATGTTGAAGCCAAACGATTATTAAAATTCCTAGATTATTTTATTGGAACTCCCTCCGAAGCCGTCCCTAAGAATTCAATTCTAAAAGAATTTGTCGGTGGAAGTTGCTTTAAGGTATAACATAATAAACAATAAAAAACACTCGCTTTCATAGCGAGTGTCTAGCTTTCTTGTGTGAGAGTAACACTGTAAGCCGGGTTCTGTCTCAAATGGTCATCTATCTTGACCGTACGTTACCATACGGTTCCAGCAGGAGCTTGCACCCCTGCTACGCAACCAACCCGAAAGCACGGCGGGCAACCGTATCGCTTT
>CAYMLE010000200.1:0-3919 GCA_964391115.1 uncultured Herbinix sp.
GGTCTCTTTGGTCTCTTTGGTCTCTTTGGTCTCTTTGGTCTCTTTGGTCTCTTTGATCTCTTTGATCTCTTTGATCTCTTTGATCTCTATAATCTCTATAATCTCTATGGTCTCTATATTCTCTAATTATAACCAAGACCACCCTATAAAAAATTAGCCGATTTAGAACCTTATGATCATATTATACTATTTTATTTCATTAATACATACACTGTTACCTCAAACATATTAGCCATATAATGTGCAATGGCACTTACCCAAGCATTTTTTGTCTTGTAGAAGATAATACCATACAAGCAGCTGTTAATAAAAGTGAACACTAGGCCAAAAACAACTATCTTTAAATCTCCCTCAGAGTAATGGCCTAGGGTAAATAAGAAGGACGTAATAAGTAATGAAGGTAAAAAAGGTATCATTTTGGATACTTTGTTTTGAAAGAATGCTCTCCAGGCAATCTCTTCACCTAATGCAAACACGAAAAATAATAGAATGGATGATATACTAAGCTCAACTGTAACAAAAGCTCCTGCACGATTTGTTTCAAATTCTATGTACTCTGGTAAAAATAGTTTTGATAGCAGAATGCAGATGGTGTCTACCAAAATAGGTAATATCAACCACAACCATATCTGTTTGTTTTTTAAGTCCTTTCCTAAGGATGCAATATTTAGCCCACTCTCTTTCATCGGTATTTTTTCTAACTTTACACTAATAAAGAAGAAAATGACTCCTAAAAAGATACAGGCTGATGAAATATTAAGTCCGAATAGATTAGTAAATGATAAAACTGTCATTAAAACAAGTACTACATAAGGTAATGCTTTCATTTTTCCCATATAAACCTCCCAGTTTTTATATTTAATTACCATATTTTTATTAAGCACCTATTTTATCAATAAATCAACTGTTTTTTTATATATAAAAGGAGTTTTTACTCAATAACCTACCGGTTATTAAGCAAAAACTCCTTCTTGGTTCATATGAAAAATATTATCGTTACCTTTCTACTAGATATTCCTCTTTCAAAATCGAGTAGCATTTACAATCTACTAATACTCCTACGTTGTTTTTTAAAACTTTTCTTAAGGTTCCTTCGTATTGTAAACCGCATTTTAACATGACACTTCCAGATGCAGTATTGTTTTTATCATGGCGAGCTGCGATCCGTTCGAAACCAATCTCATGGAAGCCAAAATCTATGACTTTTTGAAATACCTCTGTCATAAGGCCCTTATTCCACCAGGCTTTACCGATACAATATCCGGCTTCACAGCTTTCTAGATTAGCATCAATACAAGCAAGGCTTATCGATCCAATAACCTCGTCGGTTTCCTTCAGACAGATCGCCCAGTGATAATGATCCGGATCTTTATATCGATCCATCCAGGTGCTCATAATCGCTTCTGTGATCTTGAGCTCCTTATGAGTCGGCCAGGTTAGAAACCGGGTTACTTCATCATCTGAGGCCCAGTTACAAAACATATCACCTGCATCCCCTTCTTTAAACGGTCTTAGGATAAGACGTTCCGTTTCCAGTACCTTTGTTCCGCAATGTTTTAACATACTGCACCCCCTATTGAACAACTACTACTGAATTTCCGCACCAGAAGGCATCGGTCTCTCTGATACCATGAGAGATAGCTTACCATCGGCATCCTCTGCACAAAGAAGCATTCCTTCGGACAATAAGCCAGCTAAGGTTGCTGGTTTGAGATTGACAACCACCATAACCTTTTTGCCTACCATTTCCTCCGGTGTATAATGAGCTTTGATCCCAGATACGATTTGTTTTACCTGAGAACCGATTTTAACCTGAGAACATAATAGCTTCTTGGATTTCTTCACTTCTTCACAAGCAATGATTTCACCAATCTGAAATTGTAATTTAGCAAAATCATCGTAAGTAATCTCTTCCTTTGCTGGCATATCGATAACGCCTTCCGAGGATACCTCAGATTCTTCGGAAGTGGCTCCTGTCATTTCAATATTCGGAATAATCTGGCTTGTGCCTTCTTCTTTCGCTATATCCTTCTTCTGTCCTTCGTTCATTAATGTCTCCACGTTCACTAATACCTCCTTTATATCCAACCTGGCAAATAATATTTCAGGCTTATCTGTTACTTTATTGTCACTGGGGTACAATCCGTATTCCTTTAACTCATCTAGGGTTCTTATCTTCGTGTTAAGCTGGGATAGGATCTTTGCTGAGGTTTCTGGCATGAAAGGCTCCAAGAGACTGGCTCCAATACAGATACTCTCCACAAGATTATACATCACCGTTTCCAGACGGCTTTTCTTCTCCTCTTCCTTAGCGAGAATCCAAGGTGTTGTTTCATCAATATATTTATTGCATCGCTTGAACAGAGTAAAGATCTCGCTGATGGCATCGGCAACCCGAAGTTTATCCATCTTTGCCTTAACCTTAAGGGATGTTTCAAGAGCAAGGTTCTTCAGCTCATCGTCAACTGGTTCATTCACAATGCTATTACTCACCAGGCCATCAAAGTATTTATTGGACATGGATATCGTCCTGTTTACCAAATTACCCAAGGTATTTGCTAAATCAGAATTCAACCGTTCTACTAGTAGCTCCCAGGATATTGTTCCATCATTGTCAAAAGGCATCTCATGGAGTACAAAGTAACGGACGGCATCTACACCAAATAATTTGACTAAATCATCGGCATAGAGAACATTTCCCCTAGACTTACTCATCTTATCCCCGGCACTGCCTTGCAAAAGCCATGGATGACCAAATACCTGTTTCGGGAGTTCTTCCCCTAATGCCATAAGGATAATTGGCCAATAAATCGTATGGAAGCGTATGATATCCTTGCCGATTAAATGAAGATCTGCAGGCCAATATTTCTTATACTGATCACTGTTATTGCCATCTGCATCATAACCGATACCAGTGATGTAGTTACTTAATGCATCCAACCAAACGTATACCACATGCTTATTATCGAAGTCTACAGGAATACCCCACTTAAACGAGGTACGAGAAACACACAAATCCTGTAAGCCTGGAAGGAGAAAGTTGTTCATCATCTCATTCTTCCTAGATTCCGGCTGAATGAATTCCGGATGGGTTTTAATATGTTCGATAAGCTGGTCGGCATATTTACTCAGCTTTAAGAAATAAGCCTCTTCTTTCGCGGGCTGTACCTCTCTGCCACAATCCGGACATTTACCATTGGATAATTGAGATTCCGTGAAAAAAGATTCACAAGGGGTACAATACATACCTTCATAGTTACCCTTGTAGATATCTCCTTTTTCGTATAGCTTCTTAAATATTTTCTGAACTTGACGCTCATGATAATCATCTGTTGTACGAATAAATTTATCATAGGAGGTATTCATCAGGTCCCAGATGTCCTGAATCTGACCAGCCACTTGATCAACAAACTCCTTTGGAGTAATCCTGGCTTCTTCTGCCTTTAACTCGATCTTTTGACCATGCTCGTCAGTACCAGTCTGAAAGAATACATCATATCCTTCCATTCTCTTATATCTAGCGATACTGTCTGCCAGAACAATTTCATAGGTATTACCGATATGTGGCTTACCTGAAGTGTACGCAATGGCGGTTGTAATATAATAGGGTTTTTTATTCACGTGCATTCATCCTTTCATTTCTATTCTTCTCATTAATAATTTTAAATACTTATAAAAGAGCTTATTACCTATATTATTTGTTTCAATTGCTTTACGATATGCTAATAGGTTGTGTTAATCAAGGTAATAAAAAAACCCCTGCCTTTAAATAATTTTAAAGACGGGGAAATTCCCGTGGTACCACTTTAATTCACCCTTACCTCATGGATAGGGCCTCAGTCGCTGCATAGTAACAGCTTAGCCATATAACGGTAGCTTCCGTCGCAGCCTAAGAAGGAAATCTTCCTCAGTGCGCAGC
>CAYMLE010000201.1:0-1452 GCA_964391115.1 uncultured Herbinix sp.
CGGAAGCTGTTCCTGATACTGGTATTGGAAGAACTGATATGAAATTAAAACCGATTGAGACAATGAATAATGAAGAAGAGGATGAGATTAGCAATACCAAGGACAAAAGAAGCCTTCCATATTATGAGATAGTAGAAGGTTCCATATCTAAGGAATATATTCTAACAAATGGTGTGGCTTTCAATGAAAGTACCTTCAATGAGTACATAGCTAGTAAAAGTCAGGTTGGGTATAATGTCACTGGTCAACTATCTGTTGGGGTGTTGGACGGTGAACTTATATTTGATGAAACTACGGATTACAGTAAGGAGGGAGAAGGATCAGCGATCGATACCTTTGGGAATAATGTCAGGATTAATTACACCCTAGAGCAACTTAAGGATGTGAAATTTTTAGTACAAAATTTTTATATCGTTGATTCAGATACCAGTGTATATGATGGTTTATTTGATGCGGAAGCTATGCTTGGTAAGGATATGACCCTCAAGCAAGGAAATGAAGCACCGCAGATATTAATCTATCATACTCATTCCCAGGAAGCCTTTGTAGATAGTAGAGAAGGCGTTACGGAGGATACTATCGTTGGAATTGGTACCTATCTAACTGAAATATTACAAGAGCAGTATGGTTATAATGTAATTCATGATACGAGTGTTTATGATCTGGTAAACGGGGTTGGAGACAGGAACAAGGCATATAATTATGCCGAGGATGGCATAACTAAGATTTTAGAAGAGAATCCAACGATTGAAGTAGTTATCGATCTTCACAGGGATGGAATGCCAAAACGATCAACCATGATAGATGGTCAGGAAACTGCCCGTATCATGCTGTTTAATGGACTCAGTAGAGATTTGGAAGGACCAATATCCTACCTAGAAAACCCTTATCTTCAGGATAATCTAGCCTTTGGTCTTCAGCTTCATCTTGAAGCGAATGAAAAATATCCCGGATTATTTTATAAAAACTATCTAAAAAGCTATCGATATAATCTCCACGTCAGACAGAAGTCCATCTTGATTGAACTAGGAACGCACAAGAATACCGTGCAATCAGCTAGAAACGCCATGGAACCTTTTGCAGAAGTTCTGGATACCGTGTTAAAAGGAAAATAGTAGCCGAGGGTTACAGTTATACATATGGTTATAAACCATCTGCAAGTAAAGTGTAAGCTTGTATCTGGAAAAATGGTATGTTATAATCAGATGAAAATGCGAAAAAGAAGACACACAGGAGGATACTATGTCCATAGATCAGAAAAATATAAGAAACTTCTGTATCATAGCGCACATTGATCATGGTAAATCAACCCTAGCCGACCGAATTATCGAAAAGACCGGTTTGCTAACCAGCCGTGAAATGCAAGCTCAGGTACTAGATAATATGGATTTGGAACGGGAACGTGGAATAACAATTAAAGCGAAGCACTGTACTGTTGAGTGGCAGGGCTAC
>CAYMLE010000201.1:1462-3885 GCA_964391115.1 uncultured Herbinix sp.
GTTTATAAAGCAAAGAATGGTGAAGAATATATATTTAACCTAATCGATACTCCGGGTCATGTAGACTTTAATTATGAGGTTTCCAGGAGTTTAGCAGCTTGCGAGGGTGCCATCCTAGTGGTGGATGCCGCTCAGGGAATAGAGGCTCAGACCTTA
This sequence comes from uncultured Herbinix sp., assembly GCA_964391115.1. GTDB lineage: Bacteria > Bacillota > Clostridia > Lachnospirales > Lachnospiraceae > Mobilitalea. The sequence continues at coordinate 1,619 of CAYMLE010000201.1, forward strand.
GCCAATGTCTATTTGGCGCTGGATCATAATCTGGATGTCATGCCGGTTATTAATAAGATTGATCTTCCCAGTGCTGATCCAGAACGGGTAATTGCAGAGATTGAAGATGTCATTGGTCTAGAAGCCCATGATGCACCACTCATTTCAGCAAAGCAGGGACTTAACATCGAACAGGTCTTGGAACAGATCGTTACTAAAATTCCAGCTCCCATTGGGGATCCGGATGCTCCATTGCAAGCATTGATCTTTGACTCCCTTTATGATTCCTATAAAGGAGTTATTATATTTTGTCGTATTAAAGAGGGTACCGTCAAAAAGGGAACTCAAATAAAGATGATGGCAACCGGTGCTACTGCCGAAGTGGTGGAGCTGGGTATCTTTGGACCGGGACAGTTTATACCGGCTGAACAATTATCCGCCGGTATGGTTGGTTATATGACAGCAAGCTTAAAGAATGTAAAAGAGACCCGGGTTGGTGATACGGTAACCAACGCAACTCGTCCCTGTGCAAAGCCCCTGCCAGGTTACAAAAAGGTGCAACCCATGGTTTTCTGTGGAATGTATCCTGCCGATGGATCGAAATATCCAGATCTACGAGATGCCTTGGAGAAGCTTCAGCTCAATGATGCGGCACTACAGTTTGAGCCGGAGACCAGTGTAGCTTTAGGCTTTGGATTCCGTTGTGGCTTCTTGGGTCTGCTTCATCTAGAGATTATCCAGGAGCGGCTGGAGAGAGAATATAATTTGGATATCGTTACTACAGCCCCCAGTGTAGTATATAAAGTTTATAAGACGGATGGACAGGTTATTGAAATCACGAATCCGACAAATCTACCGGATCCCTCCTTAATCAGTTATATGGAGGAACCTGTTGTATCTGCAGAGATTATGGTTACAACCGAATTTGTTGGCTCTATCATGAATCTGTGCCAGGAACGTCGCGGAACATATCTAGGCATGGAATATATGGAGACGACCAGAGCTCTGTTGAAATATGAATTACCTTTAAATGAGATTATTTACGATTTCTTCGATGCAATAAAATCAAGATCAAAAGGATACGCTTCCTTTGACTATGAATTAAAAGGCTATGTTCAGTCTGAATTAGTTAAGCTGGATATACTAATTAATCGAGAAGAGGTGGATGCTCTATCCTTTATCGTTCATGGTGAAAGTGCTTATGAACGTGGTCGGAGGATGTGCGAGAAGCTTAAGGAAGAGATTCCAAGACAGCTTTTCGAAATTCCAATCCAAGCAGCAATTGGAAGCAAAATTATCTCTAGAGAAACTGTGAAAGCGGTCCGCAAGGATGTTCTTGCAAAGTGCTATGGTGGTGATATCTCCAGAAAGAAGAAGCTGTTAGAGAAACAGAAGGAAGGTAAGAAGAGGATGCGCCAGGTTGGTAATGTAGAGATTCCTCAAAAGGCCTTTATGAGTGTACTTAAGCTGGATGAAGAATAAATAGATTATTAACACCTTGGTTCATATAATGTGCTGTAAGCGTAAGGAGGAAAAAGGAAGGTCATTGCCTTCCAATATATCCTCCTTGAGCTTATAGCCTTTTTTATAAACGTTTCGTTAAGCGGCTAAGTTGTACCACGAGAGTTACCTAAATAGATAATAGTAGGTAATAGATTCGAAAGGAGGTTATGACCTTGAAAAAAGATCTTGGACTATATATTCATATTCCCTTCTGCGTTAGAAAATGTGATTACTGTGATTTTCTATCGGCTTCGGCTGATTCCTTGACAAAGCATAGATATATGGAAGCTTTGCTAACCGAAATCCGTAGTTTTGAAGGACAAACTGGGCAATACCAGGTACCAACTATTTTTATCGGTGGAGGGACTCCCTCCTGTGTCGATGCAGTGGACATAAAAAAGGTTTTGGATACCATTCGAGAAGTATTTCAGGTGAAACCAGATCTGGAGCTATCCATTGAGCTCAATCCTGGTACGGTTGACAGAGAAAAACTCTTATTGTACCAAGCGGCGGGAATAAATCGATTAAGCTTTGGATTACAATCAACGATAGATCAGGAATTAAAGCTACTAGGCCGGATTCATACGTATTCGGATTTTTTGGCGAATTATAAACTGGCTAGGGATCTCGGGTATAAGAATATAAATATCGATCTGATGTCAGCTCTTCCGGGTCAAACTCCTTTGACATGGGAGACAAGCCTACGTAGCATTGCCGAGTTAAAACCGGAGCATATATCAGCCTATAGTCTTATCATAGAAGAGGGGACACCCTTCTATGAGCGA
>CAYMLE010000202.1:0-3884 GCA_964391115.1 uncultured Herbinix sp.
GCACGGAAATTTTATGACAATTTTTATAAATCTTTTATACCCATATTCCGATGTTTTATTATCCAGCAAAAAGCTGTATGCCTAGTATAATGGATTTCAGATCTACTGTCAACCCTCAGACTTTTCCTTTTTATTACGTATTCTTAGTTCTTTAAAAAACCGTTGAAGCACTTCCGTACATTCCTTTAGCAGTACTCCGGTTGTGAGCTCTACCCTATGATTAAACTCCTCCATCTGCAGGAGATTTAGTATAGAACCAGCACATCCCGCCTTGGGATTCATGGTTCCTACCACAACCCGTTTTATTCTTGCCTGTACAATTGCTCCGGAGCACATCTGGCAAGGTTCAAGGGTTATATACATCGTACAGTCTTCTAGTCGCCAATCTCCCATGACCTTACTGGCTTTTTCAATGGCTACCAGCTCTGCATGGGCAAGGGTGGTTTTCTTCGTATTTCGTTTGTTGTAACCTCTACCTATCATCTGATCCTGATAGACTATGACACAGCCTATTGGCACCTCACCCAGGCGGTAAGCACGCATCGCCTGTTTCAATGCCTCCTTCATATATTTTTCCTCTGTATTCATGACCTTGTTCCTTTACAACTGGACTACCTCCAGCAATTCTGATATAGTAATTGTATCATAACCCTAACGAGGTGACAATATGCAGATCCACGGCTTCAACAAATCAACCCTGCTAGATTATCCGAAACATCTGGCGGCTACTATCTTCATTGGCGGCTGTAATATGCGCTGTCCTTTTTGCCATAACGCTTCTCTGGTACTACATCAAAATACTCAACCGATCATCTCCCAGGAGGAGATATTATCCTATCTTACAAAACGAACGAATATCCTAGAAGGAGTATGCATTACAGGTGGGGAGCCAACTCTTTACCCTGAACTTCCTGAGTTTATAAAGAAGATTAAAGATCTAGGCTATAAGATTAAGCTGGATACAAACGGTACGAACCCGAAGCAATTAAAAAGCTTAGTTGAGCAAAAGCTGATTGATTATGTTGCCATGGACATTAAAAATTCCTTGGAGCATTATGGTCTTTCCTGCGGCAAATCTACCTTCGATGTGGAACCGGTGAAAGAGAGCATCGCTTTTCTTCTTTCTGACCAGATCGAATATGAGTTCCGAACCACGCTGGTAAAGGAACTACATACCGAAGAGGATATACATTCCATAGGTCGTCTACTTCAAGGGGCCCGAGCTTACTATCTACAGGCCTACAAGGATTCTGGCGATGTAATCTTACCTGGCTTCCAATGTCCATCTAAAGAAACCCTATTGATGTATAAGAATATTTTAAAGCCATATGTACAATCTATTTCTTTAAGAGGTATTGATTAATCCTTAGGGAGGTTCTAATATGTCGACAATACATGAAACTTCTCGTCTGATCTTAAGTCAGCTTCAAAGAGATTCGGCCGCTCAGGTTCTAGACTTTTATGATAAAAATAGAACGATATTCGAACGTTGGGAACCAAAAAGAGCTGATAATTTCTACACCCCCGCTTATCAGAAGGCATCTCTCTCTGCAGAATATCATCAGACGCTGGAAGGAAAGCTTCTCCGGTTTTGGGTCTTCTTACAAGACCGCCCCGAGGAAATCATTGGCTCCCTATGTTTTCAGAACTTCCTGAAGGGACCTTATCAAAGCTGTAGTCTAGGTTATAAATTTGATCCAAATTATCATCATCAGGGGTATGCCTATGAAAGCATAACGAAAGGGTTGGAGATTCTCTTTGATAAGCACCCAATACATCGGGTTGAAGCACACATTATGCCGGAGAACCTACCCTCAATCCGATTGATTGAGCGTTTACACTTTACCTATGAAGGACTTTCCAAATCCTTTGCCAGCATAAACGACCAATGGGCCGATCACAAGAGATACTCCTATATTAACCCTAGAGAGCATTACATTTAACACCCTTTTTTTATCCTTGTTTTCTCTTTATCTGATTCGTTATAAAGAATCCCTTAGTTGCATCAGTTTCCGGCATACACATGTCGGTAACTATACATACTAAGGGATTTTTTTTATGGGTTATTATTATGATTTATTATTATGATTTATTATTATGATTTATTATTATGGGTTATTGAATTTGTCTCTCTAATAACCGGAATAACTTCATGACATTTTACATCATAATCGGTATATACCAATATCCGAAATCGCCCTGCCTTAATTCTCTCTTACGAATTGATTTGAAGCATTCAAATCCAAACATCCGGGCCATGAACCGTTCCCGATTATGATAGATACCAGGTACACCAAGAATATATCTTATTCCATAGCGGTCCTGCATCTTAGCAAAGATAAGATGATTGTAGCAATAGTAGCCATGCATCAGAAAGCTGTTATTACTTAACACCCACGCATCCACAGGAAGAAAACCAATATCCTTTGGTTCAATCTTAGCACATAGGGTAATCTCATTGTCCTCAAAAGGATATATCCTAGGATAGGTATCAAATATCTTTGCTGCTAGAGGCTTCTCCTCTTCCTCCCTAGTATCATTAACCTCTGGCATCCCATTGTTATTCACCACTGTTCCATTGGTAGCATATAACAAAGGCTCCTTCCCCATATCAGCAGACATCTCATTCCGTGGACTGACTGGACGCCTTAGCGCTTCTTCGTTTTGTATAGCCGCCAGCCTTTTCGCACGAGCTTCGGCTACTGGTTGAACGGTTTTTTCTATTTTCTCAGCCTCATATACCTTGGGGTCTTTTCTATCTAGCAGTTTTTCACCCAAGAGTTCTTCCTGCTGCGTTGGCCTATATACTGGTGGTTTAACAAACCAAGGTTGTTTCTGTACCATTTTAGCACCTGATACTGGATTTGGATCTATCGTTTTCTTGAAATCAATTACTCTATTTGTGCCTGCTGCTTGTTTTGCATTTGCCACTTGTGTTCTGCCTGATCCTTGCCTAGCATCTGCTCCTTGTTCCACATCGATTCCTTGATCCGCATCTGCTACTTTTATAGCCTCTACCACTGGATTCACATTCGCTACTTCTTTCTCACCCTCTACCTGTTTCTCATCCGCTACTTGTTTCGCATCTGCTACTTGTTTAGCATCCGCTACCTGTTTTGCATCGGCTACTTGCCTGGCGTCTTTAGCCTTCAGCATTTCAATCGTCTTCCAGCCTCTTGGCAGCTTATAAACCGGTATATCCTTGTCACTCATGATATTTGAGAAGTCGAGAGCCGGATCCATGCTCCGATCAAAACTATTTTTTATCGAAGCCTCACCTGGTTTTAGAGTAACCTTACTCTTTGTGTCAGGATTCCACACCCCAAGACTATCTTCATTGTTTACAGCACTTATCGATGATCTCTGCTCGGTTAAATCCGTGTCAGACTCCGATACTACTGACGCCTCTTCTATAGGTTCCTCCTCCACCGCTGGTATATCTCGATTGGCTACTTTTCTATCGTGCTCCTTATCTTTTGGTTTTAAGGCTTCTAATACCTCATCTAAGATAACCGGCTTATCATCCCATTCCGTAGCATAGAACACCTCGTCATTTAAAAACAAGAGCATCCCGCCCATATCAGAGAGACTATATCCGGAATTCATAATGTTTTTATCGAGGGCGGTCAGTTTACTATCTACCACCTGGTTTTTGCACAGAGAGTCCCCCAGGTAGATCAGTTCCATCTCCGTTCCCTTTCTCTGTATGAGATAGGTAGGAAAGATGCTATCTAGCAAACCCAATAACTGCATATGTAGCGTAAACTTACATTCTCCGGTTCTGGTTTCAATCCTGGCATAGCCTACATTTTTTTTCTTAATTCCTTTATCGTATTGATACATATACGATACCATTCTTCTATAGTCAGCCAAATTATCACTCC
>CAYMLE010000203.1:0-3848 GCA_964391115.1 uncultured Herbinix sp.
AGGATTTGCAGGTAAAATATTACAATGTGCTGTGAACCCACATGCATTTGCAGAAGATTACTATCCGGTATTGCCAGGTGACCCGAGTAAGAAAGTACTAGTTGTTGGCGCTGGCCCTGGTGGTATTATGGCTGCTATCACTGCTGCAGAAAGAGGAATGCAGGTAGAGCTATGGGAAAAGAAGAATGAGATTGGTGGACTACTACTAGCGGCAGGTGGACCTAGATTTAAAGAAGATGTCAAAAACTATGTAGAATATCTGGTAGGCAAGTTGCACCGTAGTAATGTAAGGGTATCCCTAATGAAAGATGCTACTCCAGAAGAAGTATTAAATGCAGGATTTGACAAGGTAATCTTTGCTACTGGAGCAAATCCTATCATGCCTCCGATTGACGGGATTGATAGTCAATTTGTAGTAGGTGCTAATGATTTACTTACAAATAAAAAATCCTATGGTAAAAAGGTGGTTGTACTTGGTTCTGGGCTAGTAGGATGTGAGACAGCATGCCACTGTGCAGAAAAAGCAGATGAAGTAACGATTATTGAGATGCTACCAGAAATCTTAATGAAGACAAAACACTGTAAGAATAACGATCAGGCATTACGTCAATTAATGGAAGATTGTAAAATAAATACGATCACAAATGCAAAGATCGTTCAATTTATAGATAATAAAGTGGTATATGAGATAGACGGAGAGAAAAAGACAATTGAAGCAGATACAGTAGCAATAGCAGCTGGATACCGCTCAAATACCAATCTATATGACGCTGTAGCTGATAAGATTGACTGTGCTATTATCGGAGACGCTAATATACCTGATAATATTCTTAAAGCAGTTCACCAAGGCTTTAATGCTGTTAGATGCATCTAGATCTTTGACTTTAAAATTGCATAAGATCTAAAGTTTAGATTTTATGTTGCTTTAGTGAAAAGGGTAAACTAAATAAGAACTAACGATGAACACGGAACAGTATTATTATTGTTCCGTGTTCATCGTTGTTAATGTATATATAACAGTGCACATATATTTTATGTATTGAAATCGTCAATTTTTCTTATCGCAAACCAAACTTCAGTACGAAATTTATCTTCATCATAATTAAAATTAAATCGTTCCATGTAACTGTTCGGATCAAGATATCTTTCATAGCCGTCAGGTATCTGCACATCCTTGCTGTGAGCGTGTGAAACGGTCATTCCGATATACGGATAACATTCCGGTTCGGTATCGGTATAATCATGGGTTATCACCAAAAATTCCGATGCGGGGAATTTCATAAGTTCCGCACCTTCAGGTACCTCGGTTATCCCCTGGACAATGGCTCCCGCAATGAAATCCTGTCCGTACATTATTCCCACCAATCGGTTATCAGGCGTTGAATACTTAGCGGCAAAATTGCGCAGTGGCTGAGCTTTTTCATATTTTTCGTAATATTCGCCCATTTTGAAATGATCGATATCTTTAAAGGTATAACCTAGAACGGAGTAGTCCTCAAGCTTCGTTGTGAAAACTTGAAAATTTGGATTGTTTGTTTCTGACATATGTTTCATTTCCTTTCTTTTTATATTATATAGAAAATTACTATCAATTTCTTAAAGTGTATCTAGTGAAAGAAAATCTCTTAAAGTTCATTTAGAAATTAAATTATCTTTTTTCTCTTGGTCTGAAAACATCTTATACAATAGGTCGGGATAATCGATAAAAAAGCCACCTTCATAAACACCATTGCACGTAATAAAATAATTACTTCTCTTAAGTGATACTCCAATTTTTTGTAATATTGAATGAGTAATCGTACGATATATCCTGGCTTGTATAATTCTTCGTGCATAGGTAATTCCAATTCCCGGTATCCGAAGTAGTTGATCATAATCAGCCGTATTAACTTCTATGGGAAATAGATGAATGTTTCTTATTGCCCAAGCTATCTTAGGATCCATATCCTCCTTAAAATCAGGCACTTCATCAGGTGTAATCTCATCTGGTGAAAAGCCATATAGCTGCATTAGTCGATCCGCTTGATATAACCTTCTAACTCTCCATATAGGGGTGGTAGTCAAAGGAAGATCATAACCTTTGGCTGGATTCTTATATTGGAATGCAGTGTAATAAACACGTTTTAAACTATATTTTTTATATAAGGCTTTCGATAATAGCATGATGGTACGATCACTCTCACCAGTACTACCAGCCATAAGTTGCGTTGTCTGAGATGTGGCGAATGAATTATATTTACTATAAAGCTGCTTTTCATTTTTTATCATTGTTGAGATCTGCTGCATAGGAAGTAATATATTTTGTTTGTTTTTTTGTTTTGCAACTCTTTCGTATCCTTCGTTCTTAGCTACTTCTATATTAACACTTAAACGATTGGCTAGTCTACCTGTCTGTTCAATGAGAGCTGGATCCGCCCCAGGCATAACTTTAGCATGTATATATCCGTTATAATAAAGTTCCTTACGCATAATTTTTAATGCTTCTATGATTAGTTCTTGGGTGTAATTCGCATTCCTATAGATTGCAGAAGTTAAAAACACACCATAGCCATTAGATTTTGCTTCTTGTACAGATATCTCTGCTAATTCCCTTGGGCTATTACAGTATCTACTGGCAGATTCCATACTTGCTCTACAACCACAATATGCACAATTAAAACTACATTGATTGGACATAAACACTTTTGGTACCGTGTGGGCTATCCCTTTAGTTGTCACTTGAAGTAAGGTTGGATCAGGAATATTCTCATCATCGCTACAACTATCACCATAGGAAATCTTAGCATCAGCCACATCGAATTTAGCATCCTCTTGCATCATATATATTTTATCTGTTAACGATAGAGTTTTGCTTTGAACTATATTAACCATAAATCCCTCCATAATTATCTTTGGTCATGGCTAGATTATAACACATTTAGTTATGGAAATGCAAACATTTGTTCTGATTAATTGAGATAAAATACGACAAAAATTCATTAGAAATACATATCATTCCTGGAGTAGGATATCCTTCCGGTACCTTGGTAGAAACATTAGCAACAGGAACAAATGGGAACTATCGTACATCAGCACTAGATGCAGGAAACTATACTGTTGTAGTGACGGATAATCGAGAGGGTATAGATACTACAGAACGGTACTATAAATCCATGTTTGTTATAAAAGTACTGGGTAATACTAACATTTTATCGCAAAACGGTTCGGTTTCCCGTGGATTAAAGAACAATCAAATGAGGATTGTATTAACCTGGGGCTCTACACCAAGAGATTTAGATTCCCATTTGTCAATTTCGCTTGATAATGGTTCGAATGGACATGTTTATTATGGTAATAAATCTTATTATATAAATTCAACTGAAATTGCTAATTTGGATTTGGATGATACTTCAAGTTATGGTCCAGAAACTACAACTATCTATACCGAGGTCGATGGAGTATTTACCTTCCGAGTACATGACTATACAAATAGGGGATATAGTAATAGCCAAGCGCTTGCTAATTCAGGAGCAACGGTAAGTGTTTATTCAGGATATTTATCAGTTCCTATTAGAATTTATTACGTGCCTACAGGAAATGGTGTTGATTGGAATATGTTTTCCTTTGATTCATCCACTGGTGTGATTACAACTATTAATACTCTAGATTAATAACAAGTTCTGTTTTCATGAATAAGTTTATTAAATGTGGTGCTTGTTATATAATGGACTTATAACAACCACCACAAGACATTTTGAATGTAAAAGGAGACGATACTCACTATGAAAAAAATATTCATACTAATAATATTTGTTATAGTGGCAGCCATATTGTCAATTATATTTTTTAGTAGAAAAGAAGAAGAAATG
>CAYMLE010000204.1:0-3826 GCA_964391115.1 uncultured Herbinix sp.
CGGGAACTTATTTGAATGCCCGTTGTATCTATGGAGAAACTGTAAATAAGACAGGTCCGAACGGTCTTCAGTCAGCAAATTATTTGACAGAATCTTTGAAGGCCCTTGGTATTGAGATGTTCCGTTTTAAAACTGGTACACCGGCTAGAATAGATGGTAGATCCATTGATTATTCTAAGATGGAGGAACAAAAGGGTGACAAGACAATTGTACCATTCTCTTTCACCAATAAACCGGAGGATATAATAAAAGAGCAGATATCTTGCTGGCTGACCTATACCACACCGAAAACACATGATGTAATCCGTGCCAATATAGAGCGTTCTCCTATGTTTAATGGAGATATCAAAGGAACAGGCGCAAGATATTGCCCTTCTATCGAGGATAAGGTAATTCGTTTTGCAGATAAGGAAAGACATCAGGTGTTTGTTGAACCAGAGGGAATATTTACGAATGAAATGTATATCGCTGGGATGTCCTCTTCTCTTCCGGAGGATGTTCAAATTCAAATGTATCGTTCTGTACCAGGACTGGAACATGCTAATATTGTACGAAATGCATATGCCATAGAGTATGATTGTATCAATCCAATCCAACTGAATCCTTCTCTAGAAATAAGGAATATTGACGGACTATTTAGTGCGGGACAGTTTAATGGAAGCTCTGGTTATGAAGAAGCAGCGGCACAGGGATTGATTGCTGGTATTAATGTGGCAATGAAGCTTTCTGGGAAAGAGCCGTTAATATTAGACCGTTCCGAAGCATATATAGGAGTTTTAATCGATGATCTTGTGACGAAGGAAACACAGGAGCCTTATCGAATGATGACATCAAGAGCGGAGTATCGTCTTCTATTAAGGCAGGACAATGCAGATCTTAGATTAACCAAGAAGGGCTATGAAGTTGGTCTTATTGATACTACAAGATATCAGAAATTACTAGAAAAAGAAGTTAAGATAGAGGAAGAAATGAAGAGACTAGAGTCTTGTACTATAGGCGCTAGACAGGAAGTACAGGACCTACTTCTTAAGTATGATAGTGCTCCCTTAAATACAGCTATTACTCTGGCAGAGCTTCTTCGAAGACCAGAGATTAACTATGAGATGCTTAAGTCAATCGATCCCGACCGCCCAAGCTTATTAGAAGAGGTCATAGAGCAAGTTGAAATTAATATTAAATATGATGGATATATAAAGAGACAACGAAAACAGGTTGAACAATTCAAAAAGCTAGAAGCTAAGAGGATACCAGAGGATCTGGATTACAATCAGGTTCATAGCTTAAGAATTGAAGCAAAACAAAAGCTCATGAAGTTTCGACCTATTTCTATGGGACAAGCATCCAGAATATCAGGGGTATCACCGGCAGATATCTCAGTTCTTATGGTATACTTAATGCAGTATAATCATCAATTAAATCAGCAACAGAAGGAAATTTAGGATATAGGATATAGTTTAGGTTAAGTGGCATAGTATATGATTTGCATTTGCTTCTTGGTATAATAATACGATTGGAAAGCTTTATAGAATTGTATACTATGATTACAATAGATAGGGTAACAAGTAGGTTTTAAGAAAGGAACGACCGATGGACAGTGATAGAATTCTGGGATTGAAACTATTTAATCAAGGTTTAGATTCATTCGGTATAAGCTTAACAGATAATCAAATAAACCAATTTATGAAGTATTACGAGTTATTAATTGAATGGAATAAAGTAATGAATTTAACTGCAATTATAGATTTTAGAGAAGTTATAATAAAACATTTTCTAGACAGTCTTTCGTTAGTTAAGGTATTACGTCCCAACGATGAAAAATTAATTGATATCGGTACAGGAGCTGGTTTTCCGGGTATTCCGTTAAAGATAGTATTTCCTAATATGAATATAACCTTACTCGATTCGTTAAACAAACGGATTAATTTTCTTGAAGAAGTAATTCAAGCATTAGGTTTAAATAATATAAAGGCTATCCATGGTAGAGCAGAGGACTTTGGTAGAGATAAAAATTACAGAGAACAATATGATCTTTGTGTATCACGAGCTGTTGCAAAGCTCCCTACACTGTCAGAATATTGTTTGCCCTATGTGAAAGCCGGTGGATTTTTTATTCCATATAAATCAGGGCAAAGTGTAGAAGAGATAAAAGAAGGTGAACACGCACTTAATATCCTCGGAGCAACGATTGAACAGGTAAAAGAATTCTATCTTCCAGAAACAGATATTGAGCGGATGTTAATTGTAATTCATAAAAAGAATAAAACTCCTCTCAAATATCCTAGAAATGCAGGAAAACCGTCAAAAGAACCATTGTAGATTTTATGATTTTGAACTATTATATAATATATAAGAATATATTGGCACCAGAATTACTATATTTTGTTATATCTAGTTTAATTAGTATATTTATGGGTTATCTGGTGAATATCATCCAATATAGATTGTAGAAAGAGATCATTATGGTTAGTGGTAAGTTTGCATCAACATCGAATGATATAAAAGAGGTTTACCGAATCTGGCAGGAGGTATTCCATAATAGTGAACAAATGGAGCTAGTAGAAACTAGTGCCCTTAATGCAGATATGGTTTATGTCTTGGTTTATGAGGGCAAAGATAATACAAATGTTATTGCAACAGGAAGGCTTACACTTAATGAAGATGTGGCCATAATTGAGGGAATAGCTGTTTTAAATGAGTTTCAGGGTCAGTACTATGGGGATTTTGCACTTCGTATGCTGCTTAATAGAGCGTTATTAAAAGAATGTAAGGAGATTACACTTGAGTCTCCGGCAAGTACGATAGGATTTTTTGAAAAAGTTGGATTTACGGTAGTAAGTAATCAAAACAAACAACAGGATGCCTCCTGTATCAGTATGATTTATCCTTATAATGAAATAAAAAAAAGATGCAATAGTACATATTTACGATAAAGATATTGTAAAAAAGTGAAAATAAAGCTTTTAAAAAAGATAATCATGTTATATGATTAAATTGAAGTAAATTACCAAGAGGCACACCCAGTCGAAGCTAAAAATAAATAAGCGGCGATGCTTCTTATGATAAATTTATGGATCGTAAGCCGGGGTGTTTCATATCTTTTAGATATTAAAAACCTCGGCTTTTATTATAGAAAGGTCCAGTAGTAGAATGATTGATGGTGAGAAAGAGATGGAAGTTGAACAGGAGATTACAGATAGCAAGACCATGGAACTGATTGGCCTCATGACCGATCTTTCTATGGACTATGAAGAGAATATCAATAATATTACGTACAAAATTAATAAAACAAAGAGGCTGCAAGATGAATTAAAGAGTAAAATATCAGATATTGAACATATCAAAGAGAATACAGCAAATTTATTTTCTCCAAATATGATAATAGAAGATTCGGATGAGCTTGATAGAGAAGTGAAGAAAAATTACGAGTATCTAGAGGAGCTAACTAAGAAAAAAAATAGATTAGTGAAAATTCTAGAGCAAATGGATGAAACCATTGGTTATATACAAAAAAAAGGACAGCAACAAACAGACGTTAGTATAAATATCTTGAATAGCAACGAATATGATAGACAGAGAATTGCAAGAGACTTACATGACTCAACCGTACAAAATCTCACAGGGATGGTACATAAAATAGAATTATGTACGAGACTGGTTGATTTGGATCCAGTTAGAGCAAAACTGGAACTTTTCATAATGTCAAATACTGTAAAAAACACAATCAATGAGACAAGAGATATCATATATAATTTAAGACCAATGACATTAGAGGATTTAGGCCTGACTGCTACAATCGAACGATATATAAATCAAATAAAATTAAATA
>CAYMLE010000205.1:0-3785 GCA_964391115.1 uncultured Herbinix sp.
ATATCAGCACCACAGGCTAGTAATTGTTTCGTTATATCCTCTAACATTTCTACAGGAATAAGCGGTTTTTCAAATAAGGCTGATCCTCCTCCAGATATTAACAGCAATACTTTATCTTCTTTTGAAAGACCTGTCACTAGCTGTATTGCTTGTTCCGTAGCAGTAAAAGAATTCGCATCGGGAACCGGATGACCTGCTTCGTATATGCGTATATTAGGTAAGCTTTCCTTAGCATGTCCATATTTTGTTATTACAATTCCATCTTTAATTTGATCACCCAATATATCACTCGCTGCCTTTGCCATAGACCAAGCCGCTTTACCAATTGCAATCAACAAAAGTCTACCACCGGTAAAGTCTACTCCCTCGAGCGCTTTTTTTACTGCATTATCGGGAAGAGCAGCATTAATTGCTGCATCGATAATTCTCTGCGAATCATTTCTAAGATTCAATAAAACACCTCCTGATTTAGAAGAACGCCACAGCATTAGCCCTGGCGCTCATATAAATACATTATAGCATTTATCGTATGATAAAGTACATAATATATACGTTTATAATAGCAGATATTCCAATCAATGCGTCCTCAATATCTGAGTCTTATAACCGTCTTCTACCTTGATCTCACCAAAGTTCGTAACCACCCGAAAATATTTTAGAAGGCCTTATGGTAGCATCAAAACTCCCGATACAACATTTGAAGGACAGTCCTATAGTTCCGACTATGTTCTGGAAGAAGTACGATAATATAAGGAGGTTGCCAGAATACCTAGTAGCAACAATCCAATACTTAGAACAAAAGGTAGGATTCTTGAGATATCACTAAGTAGTCCACCTATGAAACCAAAGGGTACGCTAACCAGCATAACCGTAGTCTGAAGTAAGGCCATGATCCCGGATCGCTCTGCTGGATCAACATGAATAGCAACTAAGGATTCTCTAAGGGTACTCAGAACCGCTCCACCCAATGCTTCAAAAAGTAGAGATACCGATAGTATTACATAACCCCATACTCCAGTTTTTGTTATTGTAACAAGTAATATACAACCGATTATGGAACTGATGAAACCACCATACAGCGGCCATTTCAGCTTCGACTGTTTAATATGCGAGATAAGCGTGAAGAACAGGAATATGGAAAGCACGCTTCTTGCCATGGGAAAGATAGGCAATAAGGTATCGGGTACGCCGATGCGTCGAGACGCGATAATCTGCCAGAAGGTCATTCCAATCATACCTACTATCTCTACCAAGATGCTGATGACAATGGCAAACTTTGTACCTCGCGAGGTTAAAATCTTACCAAATGCACTTTTATATCCGGAAAGCATCTCACCCCATGACAGATCTCGTGTGGCCTCCTGTCTGATTTTACCGACTGCAGTTTCAGTAGATAACTTATATAGGATTAACAGCTTTACTGTCATAATAATAAATGCATTAATATAGAGAATACGTATCGCAGGAGCCAACGTTAGCCTTGCTACAAGGATTGAAGAGATAGGTGCAAATAGGGCGGAGAGATTCGCGGAAATCATAACCCAGGAATAAATATGGGTAATCTTATCCCTTGGGGCATCCTCTACCAACAGACAATCCCATGAAACGGTTGTTATCTTCATCGTGCCGTTTAGCATTGCAGCTACAACGAAGAACCAAAAGCCCTGACTAAAGGCCCATATTAGGCAAGGAACGCTCCAAGCTAAGAAATCAAAGATCATGGTACTCTTCCTACGACCCATTTTATCAATGATGGCCCCGGATAAAAACGCAAATATCATCTGGGAAAACATATAGATTGATGTGATAATCCCCACCTGCATATCGGTTATTCCAAACGTCAGCATATATACCGTCGCATAGGGCAGGCACAGATTTATAGAAAGCCCCCACATAGGCTCTGTATAAACACAGGCTCTGGGATTACCCCGCAGTTCAAAAAGGGTACGTAATAACTTGTGTTTTAATAATATGTTTTTCATGTCTGTCTTTTTCCTTTCAAAGATGCTTATACATTAAAAGAACCCCACCGCGAACGGGTAGGGTTTAAATCTCTTATGGAATCCCCTTGGTAGTTCCTTCTTAACGATCTAATATGTCAATTATCCGAAACTTGAATATCATCTAACTATGTAAAACAGTTAAAAATGTCAAGGAGAAATCGTGTAGCCTTGTTTTATATACCATATTATATAGTTGATTAGGCTTACTGTCAATTTCTTTAAACCACTTTCTATCCCCTCTTCAAAACAGAGACTCAAGGTAAAACCTTGAGTCTCTGTTTTGTTATTTAAAAGGTGTATCCTAATTTGTCTTATGTTTCTCTTCCAGGGGATATATTAATATCCTGCATGTTCCTTATCCTGAACTGCTCCAAAATAAGCATATTTCGGTTTAAACGTTTTATCAAATAATAACGGGTTTCGATCACTTCTCCAAGACAAGCTATCTGAAACTCCCCAGAAGGTTATTCCACTAATATTGGTCGTTCCGGCTTCATTACTCTCAGCGATTCGATTAACCAGTTCATAATAATACTGGCCCTGAGCCATGAGGTTCTCCTGTGTAGGAGGTAAAATATTCGTCCATTCACCAAGGCTGACATCAATCTCTGTTATCTGTACATCAAGACCGAGTGCACTGAAGGCCTCCAAGGTTTCCATATAGCTATCGATAGAATCCTTAGTATAAAGATGTGCTTGACAACCAATACCATCAATTAGAGATCTACCGTCTTCATCAACAAGCGTCTTTGCAAGCTTAACAATGTGCTCTGTTTTAAATTGCTCATTATAATCATTATAGTAGAGCTTAACACTTTCTGGTGCATATTTATCTGCGTAATGGAAGGCAAACCAGAGGTAATCATCACCGATGATCTGCTTCCAACTACTATCACGATAAGAACCATCCTCCATAATAGCTTCATTAACAACATCATAAGCATAGAATATATCCAGATATCCCAGTGTCTCAAGCTGTTCAAACACTTGCTTTATGTAACTTTCCATACGTTTCAGCATCGTATCACGGTCGACCTTGGGCTTGCTTTGGTCAAATCCTTCATGAAAGATCCATTGAGGCGTCTGGCTATGCCAAACAATCGTATGTCCGCGTACCGCTATTCCGTTATCCTTTGCCCACTGCAGCATCTTGATTGTTCGCTGAGAAAACTCAACCACAATATCATCCGCTTCAATACTCTTATTCTTGTTTAAAGTATAATCGGGCTTCATATCATTTTCCATTGTTACGCTGTTATAATTTGCTATAATGTGGTCAGCATACTTACTCTGTGATATTACATTATCAGAGATACAGGTACCAGCCTTCATGCCAAAGGGTTCATAGACGCCCTTAATTCCGATTTCCACTAAAGGAAGCTCGCCTACAAGCACCTCATTCGTATCGGCTTCATCCTTATTCTCTTGATCATCCTTGCTTTCCGTGCTATTATTCTGTCCATCCTCTGAATCTAAATCAGAATCCGATGCATCTGCCTTATCTGATTCTACATCTGTTTCATCTGGACTATCCTTTGATACATCCTGGGTGTCGCCTTCCGTTTCATTATTCACTGCTGTATTAGCATCTTTATCCGAATTATCATTATCTGACTTCGAACAAGCAGCAACAGCTGTTAACATCACAAATAACATGCATACTAATATTACTCTGAAGAATTTTTGTTTCATGTTTGGTCTGCTCCTTTGTATGTTTATTTATAAATATAACCCTTTATTCCAGATTTGTCCATTCATATTCGTCCCACACACTTATTCTTC
>CAYMLE010000206.1:0-3715 GCA_964391115.1 uncultured Herbinix sp.
AGTAATGGAAGTCCCGTAGAGCATATTGTTTGGTTTGTCGATGCAAGAAGTATAAATGCACTGTTGGGGTTGGTTACCAAATACCATCTACTAGGTACTGGCATATGGAATATAACGATTTATAATCCCATTTTATGGTTATTGATAAACTCACAGTATGAAATAGATAAAATTCGAATTGATTAGATAAGGTTCTAGCTTTAAGATATTATTCTAGCTTAAAAATATCATAAAAATAATTCTAGCTTTATTTTATAAACAAAAATGGGATATATTCATATCCCATTTTTGCTTCTAATGATTAATTATTTATAATACTTACTCCTCTACTCTCTAAAACGAAATACAACTCTACTTTTAAAAAGCTGACGAAGTAGGTCATAGATCAAATCTCTATCCTCGAATATTACATCATAATGTTCCATGATTTCATTCGTTAACTTTTTCCATTCATCAAGCTTCTTATCCCAATACTGTTTGTCGTGTTTATCTTCTTTATCCTTTTTATCTTCGGCATCCCCCTTAGGACCCTTTCCATAACTATCCTCGAGGATAATTACTTTGATCGGCTCCGTCTGGGCTGGGATACTTTTCGTAGCTTTGTCATAGATTACAACTAGGTTAGAGTTTACCGGTTTACCCTTATATTTTGTTTCATCCCTATATATTAACTCTGTGTTCTTTCCGATCTTGATAGTAAGTGTGCCATCCGCACTAGTTAGCTTTTTATCAAAATAATCGACCTTATAATTATGCTCGGATGGTTCAACCGCTACTACCTCTGCTTGATACTGTGCGGGGTAAATCATGATTCGAAACATTTTTGCATCATAGTATCCGGTAACAACAGAGCCCACCGATATTTCTTCCTTATTGATACGATGGGTATCCTTCGTTATCGTGAATATCGCTTCCAGATCTTCTTCATTCTTTAGTGTAAACGTTAAGCTATCTTTATTCTTATTCACCTTTTGGATCTCTGTGACTGTACCTGTAAACGCTCCGTAATAGGAGCTTCCCTCGTTATCCGGTACCAATGGATCGGATAACACAACTACTTTATATGGATTCGTCTGAGCGGGAATACTCCTCGTGGAGGTACCATAAATAACTGCCAGCTTACGGTTAGTTAAATCCCCCTTAAATTCCTTCCCATCCTTTGATACAATTAGTGTATCCTTGTTTATATTAAGCTTCAGCATATTGTCCGCACTGACTAAATCTGCATCAAAAAGATCAACCTTGATATTCTGGTCTTTATTTGATACAAAAACTGCCACAGCCTCATATTGGGGCGGATAAATCATAATCATCATGGCATTAGCATCAAAATAACCTGTTACCTCAGATCCTATCCGAATTTCTTCATCATTGATATGATAGGTCTTCTTTGTTAATATCAGATTTGCTTCCAGGCCATCCTTGTTCTCTAACAGTACATAGGTCGTATCCTTATCAGTTTCCGATACTCTTATTTCCTTAACTATACCGGTAAAGGGTTTATAATCTGGTGGAGTATCTGCCGTCTTCTTCGCAGCAAATACTGTAGAGGCAGGGATAATCACCAAAATGACTGCTAATAAAATTGATAGTAATTTTTTTATCTTCATATAGATCTCTCCTTTTCTTCACTAATAATAATATAATTGAATATGAACATGAGGGTAAGAATTTCAGTTCATATTAGATTTGGTCTTCATTAATTAGACGATGGAGGATGGAAAAGGTTTCATTTTAAAACGAAAAATAGAAGCCACTTGATTTTAGACCACCACGAAATGAAAACCCCAGCCTTGGCAGGTTCGACTTACCAATACCAATAAATTTACGCGAAAAAAAGCCCTAACCCAACAGTTACTAAGAATGCCAAGCTAAGACCCCTATATCATTAAACACTTTTTATATGTTATATGGATTAAGACTCTTAATGTCAGAAATCTGCAAATGAACCAAATCATCAAAAGAGCTGTAACCATGCATACAATAAGAATAATAGTAACGCTTCGTTCTCTGTTTTTTAATACAATAACCCTTATACATAAATACGTCTGATTGTAGTCCTCCGCTAAAATCCAACAACCTGATATCATAATTAAGACCTATTCCAAGGTGTTTTAAATAGCTTTCCTTCATACACCAAAGCATGGTTAAGTTATCAGCTAAAGTATCATTATTGTTCAGACGATCAAGTTCATTTTTACTGCATATTTTCTCCGCAAAATTATGGTTAACTCTTATCCTGTCTTGTATATCTACACCAATTTCCCTATCGGATACTGCAACTGCAATTCCTTCTCTGCAATGGCTGATATTGTAATGAATATTATCTGTATCCGCCAAGTATGGCTTCCCATATTTATTATATATAATGTTTTCTTCTCTAAGGATATAACCATATTCGGACAGCAACGCATATCTTAACATTTGATATGATAAAATTGCCGTATTGCGATCAATTCTCTTCCGATACTTTAAAATATATTTTTTCCTTTTATCAGAAACGGAATCTAACATATATTCAAAATCTTGATTCAATATTTCTTCATTATCAAATAGATATACCATACTATATCCTTACCAACCTGTTATTTAGATCTTCGTTAAATAAGTCGAGTTGCTCAAGTAATTCTTTTATTTTTACTCTTGGGTGGTTAACCATATATTCTATAATATACATATAATCATTATGAAAGTTTATAATAAAGTCACTTGTATGAATACGCGTATCATACTTTATATCAATTCGTATTTCGTCGTTTGTACTGTATACTTTCACATTTAACGGTTGGAATTCGGGTTCTAGTCCTATTTCTCTAGTGCTTAGTTTACCACAAGCTTGCGTCAATTCGATTGTTTGAAAGTATACATAATTGAATATGCTTAATAATAATTCGCCTTTCATTAAATCTTCTTTTTCAAGGCATTTTAATATTTCAAAGTAGCTTACATTTTGATATTTTATTGTCTTCTCATAATTCATGCTTTGCCGAACCAAATAGTCATCAATGACACAAGTCTCATCTATTATAAACCGTATTCCTATGATATTTATTAGGCATCCGAGTACATCGATCTGCTGATCATCTCCACCTCGTCCCGGTACATAGGTACCTATAATCAGATCATCACTGCGCGAATAATACATGAATAGAATAGCCAATGCAGAAAACAAGAAAATATATTCTGTTATCTCAAGTTCTAAACATCTTTCCCGAAGTAGCGGAATTAAATCAGAGTTCACTTTATGCTGATATACTCGAAACTCATCTGTGGGTCTTACTTTACAGATCTCGCCTTTCACCCCTTGAATATTAACGGCTCTTCGTCTACCTCGATAATAATTATTCCAGAATCTATATGCCTTCTCCTTACCGGAATTATCCTTACGAAAAAGATGTTCAAAATAGCTATTATAATACGGTGTAACCGTACGGCCATTATATATCTGCAGTAGCTCTGAAATGAAAATCTGAAGGGAGATATAATCTATAATAGCATGATGTATGTTAAGCATTATTTTCTGATTACCCTTATTATCTTCAAATAATGTAAATTGAAACAGTGGAAGTTGGTCTAATATAAAGTCTCTTGCATAATCGATACACTTGATTTCTGCGATATTAGTACATCTGATTATCTCAAACCCATTCATACCCTGTTCATGTAGCGTCATGCTATACTTGCCATTATCATTCTTAATTGTAGTTCGTAAAAC
>CAYMLE010000207.1:0-3707 GCA_964391115.1 uncultured Herbinix sp.
GGGAGGCTCCTTATTATTTGGGGTATCAGTAGGGATGGCTGGTATTCTGGGAGGGGTTATCGCGTTAGTTATGGCACAGATAATGCCAACATCCTCCGGTGCAACGGGATCATCGCTAGGAATGATAGGATTACTCTATATTTTACGGGCGGGTACCGATGTGTCGAATGTTGACTTGTCGATGTTAAATCCTATGGGATGGACTTATCTAACATATCCATTCACGAAAAACAATTGGGGACCTCTATTATTTGTGATAATCTTCTGTATCATTGCGCTGATCATTGCATTTGCCCTTGAAGGTGGCCGTGATATGGGGGCTGGTTACCTTCCGGTAAGAGAGGGACGGGGGTCAGCGAAAAAATCCTTGTTGTCTGTACCCGGTCTGTTTATTAAGATTAACAAAGGTGTAATCATCAGCTGGTTGATTGGGTTTGTCATTATGGGAGTGGCCTACGGTTCGATTTATGGCGATATGCAGACCTTTCTTAGTAGCAATGATATGATGAAACAAATGTTCACAATGGCAGGTGTTACCTTAGAAGAATCATTTACTGGAACTATTATGATGGTAATGATTGGATTGGTTGCTATCTTGCCAATTGCCATTGTTAATAAACTTTATTCAGAAGAAGTACGGTTACATTTGAGCCAGCTATATGCAACAAAAGTAACTCGCGCTCAGCTCTATTGGGTAAGCGTTTTATTAGCAGTGGTGTCTGGAGTAGTAGGAATAATGCTGGCTTCAGGAAGCCTGGGAGGTGCAGCAATTTCTGCAATGGGTGACAGTTCAACTATGAAAATGGAACTTTTTATTGCCTCCGGTTATAACTTCTTCCCTTCCGTATTGTTCTTCATTGGACTCTCAGCTTTTGCTTTAGGATGGTATCCAAAGCTTGGTAAAGCTATATATGCATATTTGGGCTATAGCTTTGCTTTAAACTATTTTGATGGGATTTTGGATATGCCAGAATGGTTTTCAAAAACAGCGGTTCAAAGTTGGATTCCAAGAATGCCGATCGATCAGTTTGATGCGTTAATCTTTATAACTATGACAGGGATTAGCATTTTATTGATGGTTTTGGGCTATTCTGGGTATCGCAGACGAGATATGGTTGAAGGAGCATAAAGTTGTGATAATATAAGTACATCATTGCTGCATTAGATGCCGCATTTGAGGTGGTATAATGGGGGCTTAGGCACAGAAAAATGAATAACAAAAATGCATTCAGGCGATATTCTGGATGCTTTTTTGTTGCTAAAAAACATCGTAAGAATATCTTAAGAAGCCATGGCTTGTTACTACTGGAAAAAAATGATAATATAGATAAAAGATTATAAAAAAATATCAAAGGAGTTGAAGATATGAATGAATCAAAGTTTAAAACCTATGGGAACATAATCATCGCTTTGATACTATCCATTTCAGTTATTTTCTCCTGTTTCATAGGAGTAAATGGATTGGCAGAATTTAAGAGAAAAAAGTATAGTGTTAATATTAAAGGATATACAAAACAGCAAATCTTATCGGATTGGATTGTTTGGACCGGTTATTATGATGTGCAAGCAGATAATTTAAAAGATGGATATACTTCACTGGAAGCAGACAAAGAAAAGGTAAATAACTATCTTATAAACAAGGGATTTGTGGACGTGGACTTAATCTTTTCGTCAATATCTGTTTCTGAAAAATATGCCTTAAATGAGTATGGTGGTTATACCAATGAAGTAATTGGATATAATTTGGCACAGACGGTAACGATTAGCTCGGATGAGATTGATCGAGTGACTGAGCTCTCCAGGAATGCAACGGAGTTATTAAATGAAGGTGTGCAGTTTCAATCACAGGCTCCCGAGTATCATTATACGAAGCTAGAGGATCTAAAGGTTAGTATGCTGGCAGAAGCAACAAAGGATGCAACGAAACGAGCAGAATTAATAGCGGTTAATGCAGGCAGTAAATTAGGCGAATTAACCAACGCAAAACTTTCCAGTATTCAGGTTACACCACTTTATTCTGTTCCAAATGATTATTATGACTGGTATGGCTATAGCAGTTATATCGATAATGATACGGTTTCTTTAGAAAAAGAGGTAACGGTATCTGTAAATTGTACCTTTGAAGTCAAACGGTAGCTAGAATAATCTGGAGTAGGTGTTATTATGCGAAGTATACATAAAAAAGCAATTGCTATGATCTTAGTTCTCTTATGCTTTATTCATACTGGCGTATACAAAAAGGAAGCCTATGCTGATGATTCTAATAACTATCTGGTATTAGTAGGGCAGAAGAACGGCTCCTGGAAAGAGTATACGGATATGATTGAATTATCTGATACTGGATATTTGATGATAAAAGCTAAACGGATCTCAAAGGCATTGGGATTTACTTATCTGAAAAATAGCAATGGGACCTTTGAGATTAAAAGAAGTGATGCCATATACAATAGTTACACTAAGAATGCCTATGATTATGTATATAGTGATGGTGTAGAGGAATATGTAAAAATGGCACCTGAAAAGGCATTTACCAGCAAACAGAGCGAGTATAATCTGTGTCAAATAAGCTCATTAGGTTCGCTGGTTTACTACAAAGGTTTTAATAGTATAGACATCGATGAATATTCAAATTACGATGGTGTTATATGCATTAGCAAGTATAAAGAGATTCCGGATTCGGTTCCTATCATTGAATTAAAGCCAACAATAGTACCCACTTCTACACCAGAAGCAGATGCTTCTACGATAAACATCGAGGGGATAGAGTTCCCGGTAAGAGATAATTATTTAGATCGAGATAAGGCTCTCAGTGATTGGGGAGGTTCGGCTATCATATGGAGCGAATTAGAACGTGAGCTTGATGGTAAAATAATCAAATCAACAAACCTAGCGATCGATAGTAATAAGATTGAATTTACTCATCTTGGAATTGATTGTGATGGTATCTCATTAACAAAAGCAAGCAAAGGCTATAAATTATCAATCAGTGTTAAGCTCGACGGGTCAGTGGTAGCGGATCAAAATGCCTCGATAGTAAAAGCCATGGTAGCTACGATATCATCACAACCGTCCTTAGTGTATGAGGCTATTTTTAAATCCTTTACTACCAATGAGACACAGGGGATCAATGAAGATACTTATGTTACTTTAGGTGACTGTAAACTGAAAGTAAATATGAAAGATGGAATTGTTACCTATTATATCAGGGGAAACAAGAATATCACGAGATATTAGCCATTAGAGATGATAATATTCATTATCGTTCATACAATATGATTACAGTCGTAGGAGCAGATAATCCGCCACCATAATAATCATTCAGTTAATTCTCAATCTCCTTGTGTATGGATCAAAACCGGAATCCTTGTGGGCTTAGGTCTTAATTTTCAATAGCAATGTCTTGGTTATAAAGGAAATAAGTGGTATAAAGATTAAAGAATGTTATAGTGGTTGTTTGGACCACAGATTAATAATGTAATTGGAGGATTTGTTATGGATATAAATACCATTAAAAATAATGACATAGGAATTGCCATAATACATAGCGACGAAATATTGTTAAATGATGTTCAGTCTGCCTTGGATTTTATGGCGACGGTACAGTATGAAACAGGTTATAATAGAATAATTTTGAATAAATCAGCAATATGTGAGGACTTTTTTCACTTAAGCACAAAACTTGCAGGTGATATATTGCAAAAGTTTAT
>CAYMLE010000208.1:0-3697 GCA_964391115.1 uncultured Herbinix sp.
GGTAATACATCCAGGACCCCCATGAGTAATCAAGGTGGGGGATAACTGGCACCCATTTATTAATTCCATTATAACTGTTTTTTGATATTTTTCACTTTTAATTTGTATCTTTTATATTTTATTTATTTTACTCGCATTTTACTATCATTCTCTCACATTTAAATCTTTTGATAAGTAAGTCAACATATGAGTGATAGTAAAAATTATGAATTCTTTTGATCGACTATACTATTTACTTTTATCAAAAAAGAATCCCCTGTTTCCAAGAGATTCTTCTAAATATGCATTATATATTTGGTCGTATATCTTGACCTATGTTTTTCTCAACCCGCTATAAACAACGTATTACTGCGTATTACGCGGGCTTTATTTCTCCAATGTCTTCATTATAGCTGTGCGTATTTTCAATGCTTATACTTATCTCAAAATGTTTTCCGCTTTCATTCCCATAGCTGAACCCTACCGCTTTCCAGTGAGCGTTTCACATCGATAATTCGTTGGTTGGAAGAACCCCGAAAGGCAAGACTGATATCCTTAAGTGCCTCTATAAATTCACCATCCACTAAAACATCAATATATTGTAACATTTCGTCCGTGCATTCACATCTGGCGCGGCTTTCCTGACACAATTCCCTGTCAAACAGATATCCTGTATAACACCAGATATTCTTATGTGGAAAGGTTTTTCTCACCTTCTTCAGTAACGGCAGAAGCTCACGTTGATTTTGCTTCTCAAAAGGTTCACCGCCCAGAAGCGATAATCCGTTGATATAATCAGGCGACAATGCCTTAAGGATTTCGGCTTCCGTCTCTTTGGTGAAGGGAGTTCCATAGCTAAAATCCCAGGTTTCCTCATTGAAGCACCCTTTACAGTGATGCGTACAGCCTGATACAAACAGCGACACTCTGATACCTTCGCCATTCGCGATATCATGTTTTTTTATTTCTCCGTAATTCATCCTACAGATGTAACACCCTTTCTTGAATTTCCTGCGTTCTTCCCTGGTTCCAATATTGGGTTCCTATGTAGCCGCAGGTTCGCCTAGTAACGTTCATCGTATCCTGGTTATGGTTGCCGCACTTCGGGCATTCCCAGATCAGCTTGCCATCCAGGTCCTTTACTATCTGTATTTCGCCATCAAATCCACATTCCTGGCAATAATCACTCTTCGTATTCAACTCTGCATACATAATATTATCATAGATAAAGCGGATCAGGGAAATAACTGCCGGAATATTATTCTGCATATTTGGTACTTCTACATAGCTGATCGCTCCACCCGGGGAAAGCTCCTGGAATTTGGACTCAAACTCCAGCTTTGCGAAAGCATCGATAGCTTCAGTTACATTCACATGATAGCTGTTCGTGATATAGCTCTTGTCTGTAATTCCTTCTATGACGCCAAAACGCTTCTGAAGGCATTTTGCAAACTTATAAGTTGTACTCTCAATCGGCGATCCATAGGTGCTGAAGCCGATATTCGTTTCAGCCTTCCAACGGTCGCAGGCTTCATTCATATACTTCATGACCTCCAAGGCAAATGAACATGCTTCCGAATCCGTATGCGATTTTCCTGTCATGTAGTTTACGCACTCATACAGGCCCGCATAACCAAGAGAAATCGTGGAATAGCCTCCATAGAGAAGCTGGTCTATCGTCTCTCCCTTCCCCAGTCGTGCCAAAGCACCATTCTGCCAAAGGATCGGAGCAGCATCCGATAATGTACCCTTCAGACGGTTATGGCGCTGCATCAGAGCCCGGTAGCACAGATCAAGACGTTCATCAAATATCTTCCAGAACTTATCCAAATCCTTGTCGGACGATAGTGCAACGTCCACCAGATTAATCGTAACTACTCCCTGGTTAAAACGTCCATAGAATTTATAATTGCCGTCTTCATCCTTCCAGGGACTTAACGCACTGCGACAGCCCATGACAGGAAAACAATTTCCTTCCTTGAGCTCCTTCATCTTCTTTTCGGAGATATAATCGGGAACCAGCCTCTTCGCAGTACATCGTGCTGCGAGCTCTGTCAGATAAAAATATTCTGTTCCCTCTGCCACATTATCTTCTTCCAGTACATAGATCAGCTTTGGAAATGCAGGGGTCACCCACACTCCTGCTTCATTCTTCACTCCATGATAACGCTGTTTTAAAGTTTCCTCGATAATGATGGCCAGATCCTTCTTCTCACTTTCATTCCTTGCTTCATTGAGATACATGAATACCGTCAGGAAGGGTGCCTGCCCATTCGTAGTCATTAATGTGATGACTTGATATTGAATGGTCTGAACTCCCTTGGTGATCTCCCTGCGAAGTCTCTTCTCCACCAACTCCTGTATCTGTTCCTCCGAAGCGGCGCTGTTTAAGAATCTCACTTCCTCCTGTACCTCTACACGGATTTTATCTCTGGATATCTGTACGAAGGGAGCCAGATGCGAAAGGCTGATACTTTGTCCGCCATACTGATTACTTGCTACCTGTGCAATGATCTGAGTGGCGATATTACAGGCGGTCGAAAAGCTATGTGGCTTCTCGATCAGGGTTCCGCTAATCACAGTCCCGTTCTGCAGCATATCCTCAAGATTAACCAGGTCACAGTTATGCATATGCTGTGCAAAGTAATCAGAGTCATGGAAGTGGATAATTCCCTGCTTATCAGCCTCTACGATATCCTGCGGTAAAAGTAGTCTTACCGTAATGTCCCTACTGACCTCACCCGCCATGTAATCACGTTGTACACTATTCACGGTTGGATTTTTATTGGAATTCTCCTGTTTCACATCTTCATTATTACATTCAATGAGAGAAAGGATTCGATTATCTGTCGTATTCGCTTTACGAATGAGGGAGCGCTGATACCGGTATCTCACATAATTCTTTGCCAAATCAAAGGCTCCGGTAGACATAATCTGATCTTCCACCGCATCTTGAATTTCTTCCACCGATACAGCTCTGCCCAGTCTGTTGCATTTATACTCAACATACTCTGCGATCTCTTTGATCTGCTCACTACTTAGTAATTGCTTCTCCGTGGATTCATTCGCCTTCGTTACGGCTGCGATAATTTTACTTAAGTTAAATATCTCCTCTGAACCATTTCTCTTGATAATCTTCATGTCAAAATCTCCTCGTTATGATATAAATATATTCAAATTAAATACCCAAAACAGGTATCTTCGTAATAGGTTGAAAAACAAATATAATGCAAAATGTAGTGTTTGTCAAGATTGGGAGCACAATATAAGGTTATTGTATGGGAGCACAATATAAGGTTATTAAGACATATTTTCCACCTAGTTATTGAGCGCTTACGTTCAAACCAATAACTAAGGCGCTCTACGAAATCAAATCACGTAGAACGCCTTGTTTGCTGTTACGCATAATTATCTTTAAGAAAGATGCATTAGCAATATTAACTTCATGCAATTCTTCCACACCCAACGAAAAATTAGATTATCCTCGAAATCATCTGCATAATCCGACTTACCTTCTATATATATTTTTTCTTCATCTTCGCTTTCTGAAGCTTCAATGGCTTAATTACAACTCTTTAAAGTCTGTTCATGGTCCCAGACAACGCAAGTGCTTCGTCTATATTAGCGCAAAAATAATCTTCTCCCAACTGTTTATCAAAACCAGCTTTTTGCATAACCTTTAAGGGTTGCTCCTGTACATGTGAAAGTATCAGCTGAA
>CAYMLE010000209.1:0-3697 GCA_964391115.1 uncultured Herbinix sp.
TCTTATATATCTTATCTATCTTTTCAATTCTTAATAAATTAATCTTACTTGATCTTACTAGTATCTACTGGTATCTTACTAGATCTTGCTGACCATGAAATCCATCTTAGTATATTCGATGCACTTAATATCCCTCAGATTAGTATCTACGCCGATTATCCCTCTCATCACGTCTATCTCTCTCATCATGTCGATCCTTCTTGTGATCAAACCCAGTCGGATTCTCAATCAAAGTAGCAGCTTCGAAAGCGTGTCGATGACCATCATCCATGCTTGTAACAGACTCGATATAATGAACATGCCGATCCCCTACCATGACAGCACAACCGGTTCTACCTTTAAATTCATGGTGATGATCGCCATAGGTATCCGTACGGAAACATACTTCATGAACATGATCATGATTACCATAAGGAATCGCCTCACCAGTAACCGTACAAAAACGGTGGGTATGAGGACCCTCACCTGCTATTTTAACACTTCCCTGAACTTCATGAACATGCTTTTGTTCCTGAGGACAGGGTCTCGTACAATCATTTTGATCTCTATATCCCATATTATCCATCCTTTACATATATTGTTGACCTCAATATATCTACTTTTGATCATCCGATATGAATGAAAATCCTTTGCTATAATTGAAGGCAACTATTATATTTTATGCAAAGAAAGAGAGAATGTGTCTGTATCTGTCTATTTATACAAAAATAATAAAAATTAAATATACGCAAATATATAAAAAATCACTTCCACGCCTTATTTCCTAAAAAAATGAACCTGGCGCGGGAAGCAACCAAGTCCATTTCACATTCAATCATTAAGATACAATGTTTCTAAGCCATTTCTTCTGTCGGTAACGACGGTAACCAAAAATAAATTTATATATTTCCTCGATTAATATCATGGCATATACAATGTGTACGGGCTGTTTCAGTACCAATCCACCCAGGACAGCCATAGGAATGCCGATCAGCCAGACACTGGTCACATCAAGAAATAGAGCAGCCTTTGTATCGCCGCCAGCTCTAAGAATGGCTACAATAAATAGGGCATTCAACATTCGGGCAGGCATATACAGTGCAAATACGATAATACTTAGTCGAACATAATTCGCAACCTCACTGGGTACCCCTTTAAATAATAATAAAATCCAATCGATGGAGAAGTACAATGCTACGGCTCCGATTACGGTTAAAAAAACCTCTAACAGTATAAATACTTTTGCATGCTCTTCTGCCTCTTTCAGCCGGTCCTCGCCTAACTCATTACCGAGAATAACCGCTGCTGCAGCACAGATTCCAAAGAAGAATACGAGAGCCACCTGCTCTACGGTAGTGGTAATGGTCATGGCAGCAGTGGCCGCATTACCCATTCTACCATAAACCAGTGAATACATGGTTACCCCGAGTCCCCACATAAATTCATTACATATAACTGGAGCTGCAGTACGTATATACCGTATTACAAAGCTTTTATCCAGGGCGATTTTGATCTTCATATGAATAAAATCACCGACTGCACCATCACCTGCTTTATGCAAATGAAGTAGAAGAATCAAAGAGCCGCATTCTATGATTCGAGCAATGACCGTGGCCAGGGCTGCACCAGCAACTCCCATCTCTGGAAATCCAAATTTACCAAATATAAGGACGTAGTTTAAGGTAATGTTAACAACAATCGATATCGTGGTAATAATAACTGGAAGCTTCACATAATTCATGCTACGCAGGATCGCTATGTAAGCATTGGTTACCGCAGTCAAGGGATAGCTGAATGCAATGATAATCAAATATTTTGCTCCTAGGGCGATGGTCTCCTGCTCTGGAGTGAATATCCTCATTACTAATTCCGGAAAGAAGATTCCGGGAATAACAAATAAAAAAGAGCATCCCACACCAATGAGTAGGGACATTTTTAACACCTTTCGAATATTCGGTAGTTCTCTCCTGCCCCAGTACTGAGCCGCAAGAATACCAGATCCACTGCATACTCCGAACATTAACAAAGCAAAAACATAGAAAACCTTATTTGCCAAACCAACCGCAGCGATCGTTGTTTCCCCTAAACGACCGATCATTAAGGTATCCACAAGGTTTAATAAATTATTTAATAGGTTCTGCACTACGATGGGAATTGTGATGGCGAAGGTTCTCTTAAGGAACCTTTTATCCTTAAATATTAGTTTTATATATTTCATGTTTTAATCTCATCAGCACATCGGAACTTTATCATACTATCTTGATTTATTATCACTTCAGTAATTTATAAATAGGATGTCGGATACGCCGGAACCGCTGTCTTTCTTATATTCTATACACTTTGTTGAGCCTTAAACTTCTTGAGTCTTTGCACTTCATGAGTCTTTATTTTTCTTTAATCTATATTATCTTGGGTCTATACTTTTCCCTGAATCTATAATTTCCCTGAATTTGTACTCCTCTTGAGACTTTCCCTGTTCTGGGTTGTAACTCTTCGTTTTTTAGCGATACATAAAAACTGCCCCATCATCAGTATAATACCAAAATGGGACAGTCCATCATTCAAGAAATTATTTTCTTAAGCCTAAACGCTCAATTAATTCACGGTAACCAACAATGTCGGTTTTCTTAAGGTATTCTGATAATCCACGTCTTTGTCCAACCATCTTAAGAAGACCTCTTCTAGAGTGATGATCCTTCTTGTTAACCTTTAGATGCTCAGTTAACTCAGAAATTCTCTCGGTTAAAAGTGCAATCTGTACTTCCGGTGAACCAGTGTCATTCGGTGTTCTACCGTATGCGTTAATGATTTCCTGTTTTTTCTCTTTACTAATCATGATAAATCCTCCTTTAATTGTATCGCCGGATACTTAGAAAAAGGTCGGAGTCTCCTCAAACCAGGCATCGGCTGCATTTGTTACTTTGGTATAGTAACATAGAATAACCAAAATGTAAACAGATAATTAATTTATTCCGAAGCAGAAGCCTCCAAGCTCTTGAAATAATCTCTTGCAATTCGAATATCCTGTTCCATCTCGAGTTTTAGTTCTTCTAGGGAAGAGAACTTTAATTCCGGTCTTTGGTAGTGAAGTAGCTCTACCTCTATGGTTTGTCCATATAGATCCTGATCAAAATCGAGTAAAAAGGTCTCTACCCCTTTTTCCTTCTCTTCACCTACAGTTGGCTTATATCCAATATTCGTAACACCCTTGTAGCGAACGCCATCAATCAGGGTGGTTGTGGCATAAACTCCACAGGGTGGTAGTAGTTTATTCTTTGGTGGTAGGATATTCGTCGTTGGCATCCCGAGGGTACGGCCAATTTTTCGTCCATGTAAAACATTACCTAGGATGGAAAAGGGCTGACCAAGCATCTCATTGACCGCTTCCATATCACCGGAACTAAGCCCTTTGCGGATCTCAGAGCTGCTAATGATATTGTCATGCAGTCGCTTCTTCTCACTGGAAACAAGCTTATAGCCATAGACAGACTCAAACTCCCGAAGCATATGAATATCCCCTCTTCGGTTATGTCCAAAGCGGAAATCATCGCCTACCACAATTATCTTTGCATCCAATTTGCCAACAAGGACATCCTTAATAAAATCCTCTGGCTCTATACTTCTGGTTTCCTCCGTAAAGGGATACGATACCAGTACATCCATACCAGATCTCTTAAGGCGATTGACCTTTTCCTCTTCCGTATATATCAATTCAAAA
>CAYMLE010000210.1:0-3670 GCA_964391115.1 uncultured Herbinix sp.
GCATCATTAAAATTAATTTCTTATGCTTTCGCTTCCTGGACTATGATAAAGCAAGAAGGAGGGTTTATTATGAAAACATTGGATTATATTGCTTTAATCCTTGTCGCTATTGGAGCTATCAATTGGGGCTTAATCGGCTTCTTTGATTTTGACCTTGTAAGGATGATATTTGGAGATATGACAGTAATATCTAGAGTTATCTATGCTCTGGTTGGTATCTCTGGTCTCTATTCATTAAGTTTCTTTGGCAGATTAAGAAACGAGGATTAATACGAACGATTAATATTAATTAAGCAAGAGTCAAAAACTTTATAGGTAAAAAGGTAATGGAGCGTCAATAATAGACGCTCCATTTTGTACATAAGTAATTAATAATTACGATGAGAGATTTTAATTTATATGAAAACAAACTCTTAATTACAAGGTAACTATAACATAATCTTTTATATTTTCAGGAAGCTGCTCAACATTCATAGATAGACTAATCATAAAGTCTACATTAAACTGCTTCGATATATTTTCTAATTTTTCAAAAACGGGTTTTATATTTTCTTCATTGACAAATGCAATTTTTAAGAAGCTATCGAGATATATAGACTGTATATCATGGTCACAAGAAATGATACCGTAGAGAAATCCAATAAATTCACTATAATTTTCAACAAAATAATCCTTTATATTGACTAATCGAATCTTATTGTTAAGCTCATACATATGTTTGATATTCTTGTCAATATAAACTACAACTCCTTTTGCTGCCTTCACTTCGGTGTTTACTTTGTCGAGCAGGATTTTGGTCTTTCCTCTTCCCTTCTCGCCTGCAATAATCTGTATCATGGTAATCTCCTCCTTATGATGGGCGATAAAATGATTGCCGTGCCATTGAATCTACAATTACGCAGAATATTGTGTTATTGTCTAAAAATAATATCCTGTTATTTAAATTATAGTACAGTTATCACAAAAAAACAACTATTAAATTCCATTATGCAATGTAATATTTAGCAAATAATTCGCCTAATTTCCATAAATAGATTGTAAATGCGTCATTTCCGAATAAAGCTTATCCTCACCCGCTGCTTTTAACAGGATTGAGATGAATTTATTACCAGATGGACTTTCAGAAAGTAGGGTAAGACAATTTCCTGCCATAAAGGTGTATCCTGTTTTGCCCCCAAGAACCGTGACATTCTCAGGAGAATCCTTATCACCTCTCAGGTACCGATTTGTTGTCTCGAAGGTTTTCTCCTTGGTGTTACCATCTTTATTTGTATAGTGGGCTGTATAGGAACTGCTATTAATAATAGAACGAAAGGTATCAAACCTAGCAAGTTCATTAAAAATCAAATAGATATCATAAGCAGTTGTATAATGATCTTCGTCATGAAGTCCATGGGAATTAACAAAATTAGAATTAACCGCCCCAACCGCTGCAACTTCATCATTCATCAACTTTACAAACTGTTCTTCACTTCCTGCCAAGTGTTCCGCAATGGCTATGGAAGCATCATTGCCAGAATAAATCAGCATAGAATGTAATAGGGCATCCAGTGTGATCCGATCCCCTTCCTGAAATCCGCAGACCTTAGCATAAGGATCTGCGATATGAGTCGCATTATAACCAATCGTTACGGTGTCTGACAATTCACCCTTACGAAGAACTACTAATGCGGTAGCTAATTTCGTTAGACTGGCTGGGTACATCTTTTGATGCACATTCTTTGTATAGAGTGCCTTACGGTCAGTAATATCAACCAATAATGCTGCCTCAGCTTGGATATTCTCATCCTCTTTGGTATTCTCTTCTAAGGGTATGATAACCAAATCTTTGGCAAAAAAATCAGTTTCCGATAAATATTGTTCAGAATTAGACTCGGAGGATATCATAACATCCTGGTAGGTTAAAAAATGCTCCGAGGTTTTCTGGCATCCTCCCAGAAAAATTACTACAATGATTGATAAGATAACATACCACTTTTTCATTTGTATCATCCTTTATCATTTGTATCAAGGTTAGGATTTAAAGATTTCTCTCCAATCAAGATCTCCCCGTTCCAGTCCCTTAATCAATAATTCGGCTGTTGCCAAGTTTGTGGCCAATGGAATATTATGTTTATCGCAAAGCTGAAAAATATTATTTACATCTGGTTCATGGGATTTTGGTGTTAAAGGATCCCGTAAAAATATGACTAAATCAATCTGATTATGTTCAATCTGAGAACCTAACTGCTGCTCTCCGCCAAGATGGCCAGCTAAATATTTATGAACACTCAAATTAGTGACTTCCTCAATCAAACGCCCCGTTGTACCAGTAGCATACATAGTATGCTTGCTTAATATTCCGCGGTAAGCGATACAGAAATTCTGCATTAACTTTTTCTTAGCATCATGAGCTATCATGCCAATAATCATGTGCTTAACCTCCAATCTCCGCCGGGGCGGTTGTATTTTTATAAATATAATCGGTTAATAATAAATATATTAATTGTATTTATCGGTTTGTTTTCTTAGGCTGTAACCTTATGTTTAAAACCATCCCAATAGCAATCATACTACTAAGCAAGGAGCTTAGACCAGAGCTTAAAAAGGGAAGTGGAAGTCCCGTATTTGGTAAGATTGCTGTTGTTACACCAATGTTTACAAACACTTGGAACATAAACATCGAGGCAAAACCGGTTGCAATCAACTTACCTAACAGGTCCGGAGCTCCTCTGGCTGTCATTAAACACATAAAGACGATTATCGCGAATAGAAGTAGAACTACACAGCTTCCAATAAATCCAAATTCCTCTCCGGCTACAGAAAAGATAAAGTCACTTTCTGTTACCGGTACATAATGGTAACCTCTTACATCACTATCCCCTTCCATTAATAGCTTACCCAACAATTGACCGGAGCCAATTGCTTGCACGGAATTATCTTGTTGATAATAGGTCTCAGGGTATGCCTCAGGGTTCAAAATGGTTAGGATTCTCTCTTGCTGATAAGGATTTAATAGGACCTGATAATCCTGTTGAACATACCAGAATAGTCCTATAATACTTGGGATCCCTATCACAAGAATAGGAAGAATAATCTTCCAGCTTAGACCCGCTGAAAAATACATCATTACGAATACAAATATAATAACCATACTGGTTGACAGATCCGTTTGGGTCAGTATTAGAGAGGTTGGAGCTGCCATAGCGATAAAAGATATCATAAGGAAAAAGAAATTATTGATTTTGTGTTCAAGTAAAGTAAAAATTTTAGCAAAAAAGAGGATCGTTATTATTTTACTTAGCTCAGAAGGCTGGAACATGAAACCAATGTTCAACCAACGCTTTGCTCCATATATTTCAGTTCCGATCAACTTGACAAGTACAAGCAGAACTACATTAATAATATATAGAACAATATAAAATTTACAGATAAAATGATAATCAATCATAGAAACAACGGCAACGATAAATAAGCCGGCAAACATTCCTAAGATCTGTTTGATCAGTAAACTTTCACCAGGCCCCTGAACCTGTTTGATTAGGAAGGCCCCAATTGATGACAACATAATAACAATAATGATTAATACTAAGCTATACCTCTTAAAATCATAATTCTTAAATTTAAACATCCGATATCATCCTTATTTCTTAGGGGACTTCATATCCTTGATCGGTATATTCGCAAACAG
>CAYMLE010000211.1:0-3668 GCA_964391115.1 uncultured Herbinix sp.
AAAACAACAAACACCAAATAAATAGATAACCGCGAAATAAGAAAAAATCAAGAATCAGTAGCAGAGTGTATTGATAATGACGAAACATCGTCTCAATTATCCGTTCTATTGAAATCAAAATATTTATTAATACTCACTTCATCAGAAGGATTGTTGAAAGAACCACAAGACACAACATTACTAATAAAAAATGTGGAAGGAAAAAATATTGAAGAGTTAATAGTAAATATGAATGAACTCTTTAGTTTTTGTAATGGTGTAAGTAGAAAAGGGGCAAATGGAATGTTAGCAAAATTACAGTATATCCAAGAACCAATTAAAAATGGAACAACAGTAATAATAGGAAGTCCTAAATATTCAATTCCGGATTTGATTGAAGGAAAGGTCAATAGAACCATTTTTAGATTAAGATAACAGTCTAAACTATGGAAACGTCCTGAGACGTAATAAAACGTCATGGGTGTGAAACGTATGTGCAACAATGATTACTACAAACCCTCTATTTCCGGGCTTTTCAAGCTCTCAAGCGGTTGACAAAGAGATAATATGTGCTTTATGCACTTATACGAAGAATCCTGTATTTACAGGGATTTGGAACTTGCTGAGATGTGCTTAGGCTTGTTGGAATTGGTTCAACAAGTAGCATAAAACTAGCACACATCTAGCAAAATTCTTTAAAGAAAATATTAGACACCATTTGGTTTTGAACTAGATGGTGTCTTTTTTTGTGCTCTGATCCATTTTGGGAGGGATGCAGATACAAAATAGTGAAAAGTAGTTTAATTTTACTTTGTTTATGATATAATGCTCTTGCATTAAGTGGATATGATTATATTGATAATGAAAGCGCGGAGGACGATAATATGAAACATATCAATTTAGATGAAAAGTGGGTTTTTAGAAGAGGGTTGTTGGACTCTATCGGAATCATCGATTCGGATCCTGGTGTGGTTGTCAATTTACCACATGATGGAATGATTAGTACAACTGTTACAAAGGATGCTGCAGCAAGCTCTGATTCAGGATATTTTCCCGGAGATGTATGTAATTATACAAAGAACGTAATGATTCCTCTCGAATGGGAGAGGGATTGCCTTGGGCTACAGTTTGATGGATCTATGATGCACACAAGCGTAGAGGTAAACGGATGTAAGGTTGGCGAGCATCATTATGGTTATACACCATTCTATTTAGATATTACAGATTATGTTACATTTGGCGAAGAAAATAGAATTACCATCAATATGAATACCGGAGTGCAACCGAGCTCGAGATGGTATACCGGTTCGGGCTTATTTAGGGGACTTGTATTATGTCATGGTCCCAAGGTGCATATTGCGACAGATGGCGTCTATGTATACACAAAGGAAGTAGCTAATGATATTGCATTTTTGGAAGCGCAGATCGACATATGCAATTCTTCCTTAGAGAATAGATTAGTCAAGGTGTCGGTTGCTTTATCTAAGGATGGATGTGAAGAGGTTGCTGCAATGGCGACCAGAGTGATTCAAGTAAATGGTTGTAAACAGGAAACCGCGAGAATTGCTTTTTCGGTGAAGAATCCTGTTCTTTGGGATTGCGATAATCCAAATCTTTATTCTGTGAAGGTCACGGCTACAGACACTGGTATCTATCGTACTCATTTTATTGAGAGTGAAGTTAAAACTGTAGATGAATTGGACACTCTATTTGGAATCCGAACCATCACAGTTGATGCAATCAGAGGACTTCGAATCAATGGAAAAATGGTAAAACTAAAGGGAGGATGTCTCCACCATGATAATGGACTTTTGGGTGCAGTCTCTTTATTTGAGAGTGAGGCACGAAAAGTACTTAAACTTAAGGAAGTTGGATTTAATGCAATTCGAACAGCTCATAATCCGCCTTCTGCAGCTTTAGTAGAATCCTGTGACAGACTTGGAATGTACATTTTTAATGAGGCTTTTGATGCATGGGGAGTTGCAAAGAGAACAGGCGATTATAGTCAGTATTTTGAAACGCAGTGGCAGAACGATTTGAAGGCTTTCGTTCGCCGAGACCGTGTACACCCTTCTGTCATCATGTGGTCTAGTGGAAATGAAATTCCTGAGCGTGGGGGTTTGAACAATGGGTATACTTTAGCCACAAAACTGGCTGAGACAATCAGGAATCTGGATGCTACCAGACCAATCAGTAATGGTATTTGTTCTTTATGGAGTGGACTTGATGATCATCTTGCAAAAGGACAGAATCAGAACCAAAATGCAAATGAGGGCAAGATAATTGATCTTTGGGAAAAGGTAACAGAACCATTTACCAATGGGTTGGATGTTGTCGGATACAACTATATGGAAGACTTATACGAAAGAGACCATGAACTGTTTCCGGAAAGAGTTATTTTGGGATCAGAGAATTTCCCTCAGGAAATAGGGTATAGATGGCCGCTTGTGGAATCGCTTCCTTATGTGATCGGTGAGTTTACCTGGACTGCCTGGGATCATATCGGAGAGGCCGGAATCGGAAAAGCTGTATATGTAAATCACGACGATCCCTTGGTGAAAAAAGGTTCATGGTCATTGATGCCGCAGGCTGGCTCTCCATATCCTTGGAGAACTGCAAATGATGGCGACTTTGATATTACAGGTCGTATGCTTCCGCAGGGAGCTTATAGAAGTGTTGTTTGGGGAAGTGAGAAGACTCATTTATTCGCATTACATCCAGATCACTATGGAAAGATTCAGATGATGACAATGTGGGGATTCCCGGGTGTTGAGAAGAATTGGAATTACACGGATTATGAAAACAAGCCGATTGAACTGGTTGTTTTTTCGAATGCGGATGAGGTGGCCATTGTAATGAATGGACAACAAGTTGAGAAGAAAGCTGTCTCCCAGGAAAGACCAATGCCAAACTCTGTTCGGTTCGATACCGTTTTTAAGTCAGGTATTGTTGAAGCGATCAGCTATCGTGATGGAAAAGAAATCAGTAGAGATATCATGATGACTTCAAAAGCACCTGCAAGGCTTCGTTTGACAGCTGAAAAATGCGAGTTGAAAGCGGATGGCCATGATCTTGTGTATGTAGATATTGATGTTTTAGATGAAGACGATCGGTTGGTTACAGATGCGACTATTGAATTGACCGCCTCTATAGAAGGTTGTGGATATCTGGCTGGTTTTGGAACAGGAAACCCTATAACAGATGAGAATTACACAGATGATAAGACCATTACGTTCCGTGGTCATGCAACGGCAATTATCCGTAGCGGATATGAAGCGGGAACTGTGGTTTTGAAATTGAAGGCGGAAGGGCTAGAACAAGTACAAAGCCAATTTAACTTGTTTAAACTGTACTAAAGCGCCGAGACGGATCATTAAAGAACAGCGGTAAAATATTAACCCTCGTTATTAATCAAAAGTATGCAATTGCTGGTGCTCAATCACAAGAAGAAATCGACAAAGTATTGGCCAGAATTTCAAAAGATGAAGGGATTCCATTAAATAAATTACAAATGCTTCAAAGTGATGTTACAGGCGGTTCGTGTTCTATTATCGATGGTAAATGGCAATGTGACTAAAAGATCGTTCGTAGAGGGAATTTGAATATTCTGCAATAAAAGGGAGCCATATGGCTCCCTTTTATTGCTATCTAACATCTTTAATTCGGATGTTTATTTTCATTTTCGGTTA
>CAYMLE010000212.1:0-3584 GCA_964391115.1 uncultured Herbinix sp.
TTGTGTGCTCTTACCCTTGATATTTGGTGATTATGAGGTGCCTAAAGAATCCGAAGCCTTGAGTAATGCAGATATTGATTTATCCGGAGTCTATCTTAATTCCAGAAGCATTTTAAAAGGTTATGCAAAACCCTATAGCTTTATGTCTTATGCTCAGTTTGCTAAAGATGATAAGGGTGGGTATCAGATCTTGGGCTCGAATAATACGATTATTGCAAATCGGAACAACTCATTTGTACTTGATCAAGGTGGCATAAAGCAGTTTGTAATATATGCGACAACCACAGAGGATGGTAATACTCTGATTCAATTTCCTGGTCAAGACTATATGGAGGTAAACGGTTATGGAGTAATCGCTCAATATGTCATACTAGGGCTTATGATTATTGCAACCTTATATTCACTGGTGTCATTAATTATCGGATGTATTAAGTTGATCAGAGGTAAAAAATACAAAACTCGAATACTGAACCTTAGGCTTATCATCAATGCTTTCATAACCATTGTAACCGCACTTTATGTATATATAACCATTAAGATGATGTCCTTAGCTCCCATATGGAGAGATGTACAATGGATTATTATAGCTATATCAGTACTTGGTATTTTCCTGGTTGCATATATTTTGTATCTTTTGATAGGATGGAAACGATTTCAATGCACAAGGAGAGAACGGGTATCTATTATACTAACAGCAATTGCAGCCTTTATTATAGTGGTAAATATCATTTTCTGGCAATCATATATATTTTGGTGATCCTATATTTCTATTAAATACAGCAAACCCATTTATACTATCGATAGCTTATCTTTTCGTGTAGTAGGAGGATTAGATGTTTTGATTTCGTTTATCCTAATACTATATTGGAACAAATACTATGTAATGTCGTCTATTAAGTATAACGAAAAAAAGCTATCGTAAAAGGGAGGTTCATTTATGCGAAAAATTATGATACCATTGGTTTGTATTGTTCTACTTATAATAGCAACCTTATTAAGTTATCAAATTGGATTTAATAATGGTTTAAAAGATTCTGATCCTACTAAGATATTTGGAACAACCTTTTATGCAGAGATTGAAGAGATTAATGATAATAAAGTAATTCTAGTAAAAGGCTTAGATGTAAATGATATCAACTTTCGCTCCAAATTCACATTCACGGTAGAGGAAAATACCATATTGGAATGGAGACATACTAAAATTTATTTTAATGATCTCAAAGTTGGACAACGAATCTCTATTACATTTACAGGAGTTATTCTAGAATCTTATCCAGCCGTTATAAAGGGAGTCGGTAAGATAGTTTTACTTGACGACGAAGTATAATTTATAGTAGATTTTCTTTAATAATATGATGGGTGGTGGTGAGGTGCCACAAGTTCATGCAAAACCGGATGATATAAAACGAAAATTGAGAGAAATCAAAAAGCTAGAGATCAAGATACGCTTTGATAATATTCGTCCTCAGAAAAGTGGTACTCATTCTTTAAAAAAGGCAAAACACAGAGAACTTGTATGGGATAACTTCTTTGACCTAAAGATTGAATCTACAAAGCATGTGAAATATCCGTTTAGCAGGCTTTTAACGATGACGAAAGAGGAATTCAAGGATGCTCTCAATGAGTACTTTTATCATGTGTATTATTGGTATTACAAAGAAGGTGGAGTGACGGATGGTGTCATAACAAATCCCGATCTACTGATGCAATTTGGACTTCCGATAGATGCAGATATCGCTGAATTAAAAAAGAAGTTCCGTGAACTTGCCAAGCAATATCATCCGGACAATGGTGGAGATAGTGATAAATTCATGGATATAATAGAGAAATACAAGAATTTGAACTAAAATTGGAATTGTTGGATGGACTTATATTATAAAGCAGCATTATTTTTATGTGAAAGGTCATATGCTTCGTTTTTTAATGTAGGGTGTGCAGCAACAGTAATGTTTTATGAAGCAACTAAACAACGATATCTGTATAGGGGAATAATAAAATGGAATATAAATATACACCAAATGATAATTATGAAGATTTCGCCAGTGGAAGAGTGTTATATCATATGGGTGGCGAACCTACCTTTCCGGTACGATTGGCTCTAGAGATGTACGAACGTTCTCTACACTATTCCAATAAAAAAGAGGATATCACTCTCTATGATTGTTGTTGTGGCGGAGCTTATATGCTTACCATATTAGGATTGCTTAAAAACAATTCCATATCCAATCTATATGGCAGTGATATCAATCCAAAAAGCTTGAAATTGGCCGAGGATAACCTTGGGCTGTTAACGGAGGCTGGGATTAGCAATCGAAGAGGAGAATTAGATACACTTTACAGAAGCTACGGGAAAGCATCTCATAAGGAAGCTTTACATAGCATTGACCGTATCGAAAGCCTGTTAAGCAAAGAGCTTGCTACCAGTGTATTTCATCAGAATATTCTTGAGGTTAATGACCTTCCATTTATCCCAGATGTTATTATGACTGATGTACCCTACGGAAATATGGTCGAATGGGATGAGGGTAGTGGTGGCATCAATCAAATGATGGATGCTTTATCTGGAATATGTGGTCCTGATACGATCCTATGCGTCTGTATGGACAAGAAACAAAAGATTCAAACAGAAGTATATCAAAGATTGGAAAGGCACCTGGTTGGGAAGAGAAAGTTCGAGATATATAAGAGGAAGCATAAGATGGAGGAACGCTCATGATTGGTATATGCCCTCAATGTGGGGACTATAAATGGAATAAGCAAGTATCCGACCATAAACATATCACATGTCCCTCTTGTGGTCATCAATGGCATTTTAAATCAATGCCGTTATTTGTATTAACCGGTTGTAGTGGAGTAGGGAAAACAACAACAGCTCAAGAACTAATGCAGCGAGATACGGGATTCATACCAATGGATGCAGATTTTTTTTATAACATCATGCCCCATGATACAGATGAGGATCTTCATAATTGGGTAGAACATATGCTTTCTCTATCTAAGAACATAATGCAGGGCGGAAGGCCATTGTTATGGACCATGGCTGGAGCCCTGGAGCATTTTGAAAATTCCTACAATCGTCGCTTCTTTACTGATATCCATTATTTGGCTTTCGTTTGCAGTGATAAAGAATTAGAAACAAGGATGCGCGAAGGAAGGAATGTTACCGATATTAACTGGATTCAAAGTTCTATTGACTACAATCGTTGGTTTATTGAACACGGTAATTTATCAAACAAGAGAATTGACATCTATGATATCACCGGGAAAAGTGTTTTGGAAGTAGCTGACTATGTAGTTCTATGGGTTACAGAAAAACTCTAATATAAGCGTATAATTATACAATTACAATCGCAAATTATAAAAATACTATATTTTATTTTAATAAAATCATCTTTCAAATGGAAACTCGGCTTAATTAAACTTGGAACCAATAAATGTACTGATATTTAATTCTATAACATTTTTATCTGGGTTATAAAAATACAAAAGTAGGTGAAAATATTGCAACATTGGATAAAAAATTATTTGAATGAGGAAGGAAATTTAAAAGCATTTCCTTCTAAAAGAAAGCTAAAAATTGCAGC
>CAYMLE010000213.1:0-3537 GCA_964391115.1 uncultured Herbinix sp.
GAGGTTGACATATGTTAGGGCAGTTTGATGTTTATAATGATATTCAGGCTAGGACAGGCGGTGAAATATACATAGGTGTAGTTGGACCGGTCAGAACTGGAAAATCTACCTTTATTAAGAGATTCATGGATCTCCTTGTTATACCGAATATTGAAGATGTCCATAGCAGAGAGCGGGCTGTCGATGAATTACCCCAGGCTGCTGCAGGGAAGACAATAATGACGACAGAACCGAAGTTTATACCGAAAGAGGCTGCCGAAGTCGCACTTGATGATAGTACCAAGGTAAAGATACGTCTCATTGACTGTGTTGGTTACATGGTGGATGGTGCCTCCGGCCACATTGAAAACCAACAAGAGAGAATGGTAAAGACCCCTTGGTTTGATTACGAAATACCATTTACCCAGGCTGCCGAGCTTGGAACAAAAAAGGTTATCAATGATCATTCCACCATAGGGATTGTAATAACAACGGATGGCAGCTTTGGCGACATACCCAGAGCAAATTATAAAGCCTCTGAGGAAAAGACCATTGAAGAATTGAAGAGGCTTGGAAAGCCCTTTGTTGTGTTGTTAAACACAAATAGGCCTTATTCCAATGAAACCTTAAGTATCGCTGAGGAAATCGAAGAACGGCATGATGTAAGTGTTATGCCAGTTAACTGTGAGCAATTAAAGAAGGAAGATATCCATAAAATCATGGAAAATATTCTGTCCGTATTTC
The DNA here is from genome assembly GCA_964391115.1 of uncultured Herbinix sp. Classification (GTDB taxonomy): domain Bacteria; phylum Bacillota; class Clostridia; order Lachnospirales; family Lachnospiraceae; genus Mobilitalea. Next base: position 724 of record CAYMLE010000213.1, read on the forward strand.
CGATTACGGAGTTGGATTTCTATATGCCAAAATGGGCTGAGATGCTTCCTCAGGATCATTGGCTAAAGGTTGATCTGATTGCTACTGTTAAGAATCTTTTTGAGAATATCAGCAGGGTAAAGGATGCAAAAGCACCGAACTTTGAAACTGACAGTCAATATGTGAAACGGTTCAAGGTCGATGAGGTTGATATGCAGAATGGTAACGTTTCTGTGAACGTAGAATTTGATGACATGTATTATTACCAGATTTTAAGTGACCTAATCGGTGTACCAATCAGCGGTGAATACCAACTTATTTCTACTTTACGAGATCTTGCTGCGAAGAGGACGGAATTTGAGAAGGTCTCTGCAGCTGTAAATCAGGTTAAGGGTAAGGGATATGGAATTGTTTCTCCGATACAGAGTGAGATTCGGATTGATGAGCCCGAGGTAATGAAGCATGGCAACAAATATGGTGTTAAGATTAAGGCAAGTGCACCATCCATTCACATGATTAAAGCAGACATATTAACCGAGGTGGCTCCGATTGTCGGCAGTGAGGAGCAGGCGAAAGATCTCATTAACTATATTCGTGAAAATGCCAACGAGAATCCAGAGGGTATCTGGGATACGAATATCTTCGGAAAATCCGTTCGGCAACTAGTCGATGAAGGAATTAACAGTAAGATCAATAAGTTGACGGATGACAGCCAGCTAAAGCTTCAGGAAACCATGCAGAAGATCATCAACGACAGCAATGGTGGACTAATCTGTATCATTATATAGCTTACAGCCAACTGATAGCCATTCCTTTGAACATGACTTCATAGTAAACCGGAAGTAACTGATCAACAGTTTCTTCCGGTTTTTGTGTTAAATTTTTATTACAATGCTCGATGAAAAATGATGTGTTTTATTAGTTTTTGTTACATATGCTATAAAAATAAAAAAAGTTTGACATATAGTTGACAAAAATGTATGGGTTTGCTACAATACTCACGTAACATATTTAATAATTGCGTAATAATTTATTATTATTTGTAATATACTTACATAGAGGATTATTAAATATTTTCGTGTAGCAAATTAACAAGAGAAATTTGGAGGATCATCAGGATGGAAAGTAAGCTTCTAAAGTTTTCCTTGGTATGCGTAACGGGAGCAATGATACTCGCGGCAAACCCTAACACAGCAATGGCTTTTGAGGAATCCGTAGCCGGATATCCATATGATAAAGATAAGATTAGTACAAATGTCAGTTCCAGTTCTGATATAAATATAAATAGCCTCTCCGAGGATGATATTCCGATACCTGGCTTTAACAACATTGCGATAGCCGATGTTAAGGATAATCTAAATATAAGAAAAAGCCCTGGTGAAAACCAAAAAATTGTTGGAAAGCTTCCGAAGAATGGTGGCAGCACAATTCTAGAAGCTGATAATGGTACTGGCTGGACAAAGATATCTTCTGGCGATGTAACCGGTTATGTCAGCACTCAATTCTTAATCATTGGTAAAGATGCTTCAAAGATTGCCTTAGACACTGCCAAACAGGTTGCAACTGCGAAAGCAGATGGTCTTAGAGTAAGAGAGAAGCCTTCTGTTAATTCATCGGAACTAGATACCATAGCCAAAGGTGAAGAATTACTAGTTCTGAATCCACTGGTGGTAACCTATGGAGAACAATACAATAAATGGGTTATGGTACTTTTTGATAGTGACTCCAATGAAAATGGTGTCATTGGATACGTAGCCAAGGATTTTGTAGATTTGTCCTATTCCCTTCCAAAAGCCAGCTCCATGGAAGAGCTTGTCTATGGAACCGGAGTTTCTTCATTAAGAGTTGATTTAATTAATTTTGCTAAACAGTATCTTGGATATCGGTATGTTTGGGGTGGAACCAGTCTAAAGAATGGTGTAGATTGTTCCGGATTTACACAACAGGTATATAAGAATTTTAATGTTTCTATACCTCGTACCTCTTCTAGCCAGGGTGCTAGCGGAACTAGGGTTTCTAAAAATGATATAAAGCCCGGCGATTTAGTATTCTATGGAACAGGCTCTTCCATTAATCATGTAGCCATCTATATTGGAAACAATAAAATCATTCATGCTAGTAACCGTAGGGATGGTATTAAGATATCCAATATGAATTATCGTACACCAATAAAGTATGTAAGATATATTAAGAATTAAGTATTATAGAATAGTACTAAGATCTAGATAAGTAATCATAGCTTTGTTGAAGGATTGATTTCTTTCCTACAAAGTTTATACAGGAGGTTGCTTTGAGCACCAGGAGAGTTTGTTTACATCTCTCTTGATACACAAAGTCACCTCCTTTTTAATCCGTATTTTTAAGTGTGCTTTTTTGTTGAATTGTAACAGATTTCAGTTAAGCTCTAGACAAGCAACTCACTTTGATTTACAATATTATGAATATTAAAGATATGAAGTCATAGATAGATTGGAGCCATAAATATGCAATATGTTTTTTTTGCCCTGATTGGATTGTTAGCAATTGTACTATTTAGTATCTGGAAAGAACATGATGATATAAAAAAGCTGAGAATATATCTAAAAGAGGAATGGTTAAAAGTACCGAACGAGGACTATACTACTGAAAAACTGGAATCCATGAAAGCCTTCTATAATGCTGTCCGAGATGATCGACTGGATGTGGATGATATCACCTGGAACGACCTAGACATGGATGAAATCTATATGCTGATGAACAATACGCAGAGCGCCATTGGCGAAGAATACCTATATGCCTTACTTAGAAAACCATGTTTTTCGCAAGAGGAATTAGAGGAAAGGAATCGGCTTATTT
>CAYMLE010000214.1:0-1417 GCA_964391115.1 uncultured Herbinix sp.
AGGTACAGAATTGTCTAAGAGCTAGCCAACAAATTATTTTATTAAACACATTGACAACTATCTATATGTGGCATAAGATAGGATATAGATAAATGTCTATATCAAATATTGAATATCAAATATTGAATATCAAATGTTGAATATCAAATGTTAAAAATCAAATGTTAAAAATCAAAATTACTAGACATAAAAAAATTATGGATGGAGGTTTATATGGAATTACACAAAGAATATATTCCTGTCTTTAAAGCATTAGCAGATGAAACTAGACTTAAAATCGTAGAGATGTTATCCTGCGGTGAACTGTGCGCCTGCGATATTTTGGAGTCATTTCATATTACACAGCCTACACTTTCCTATCATATGAAAATCCTGACGGAGTGTGGTTTGGTAAAGAGTAGGAAAGATGGTTCCTGGATAAGATATACAAATAATGACGAGCTTGTGAAGTCAATAAGAGTGTTTTGGAACCAAATAACAACGGAACAAGAAACATGTATCTGTAAGGATGTTAAGGAGGTAGACAAATGCGAATAATTATTATCGGAGCTGTAGCGGCCGGAACCTCGGCAGCAGCAAAAGCAAGAAGAAATAATGAAGAAGCAGAGATAATTATCTATGATAAGGATAATTTTATATCCTATTCCGGATGTGGGATGCCTTATTATATCGGAGGGGAGATTGAACATGCGGATGAGCTCACTCCAAGGGATCCTGCATTCTTTAAAAGCAAATATAATGTAGATGTTAAAATCCTACATGAAGTTTTATCAATCAATCCTGAAAATAAGACATTGCAGATTAAGAATCTGACGACTGGAGAAGAATTTACGGATCAATATGATAAGCTGGTAATTGCGACTGGAGCAAGGGCCGTGGTTCCGCCGATTAAGGGTGCCGACAAAGAAAATGTTTTTACCCTACGTAATATTAATGACATGATTAAAATAAAATCATATATCGATACCAATCGACCAAAATCTGCTGCCATCGTAGGAACCGGTTTTATAGGACTTGAGGTATGTGAAAATTTGAAGGGTCTAGGAATTGAAGTTACATTAATCGAACTGTTACCACAGGTTACTCCTGGACTTGACAGTGACATGGCTGTGTATGTAAAGGATGAACTTGAGAAACATGGTGTTACCGTATTAACAGGAGTATCTGCAACAGAGATAACCGACCATAGTGTCCTATTATCCGACGGAAGAGAGGTAACATCCGATTTCGTACTTCTCTCTACTGGAGTACGCCCAAATACTGCATTAGCTGAGCAGGCAGGTGTCGAACTGGGTGTAACTAGGGCAATAAAGGTAGACGAGCGAATGAGAACCAATATAGAGGATATCTATTCCTGTGGTGATTGTTCTGAGCAATTTTCCGTTGTTACTGGCAAGCCAATCTATCGTCCTTTGGG
>CAYMLE010000214.1:1517-3512 GCA_964391115.1 uncultured Herbinix sp.
GGTCTCGATAAATTAATCGAGTCCGGACAAAAATACAAGCTAATTGATGCCAGGGTATCCTCTCAATATGAAAAAGATCATGTAAAAACAGCCGAGAATATACCTCACGGAGCTCTTCGAGATGCGCTAAAGGATATGGATTCTGATACAGTTGCTGTAACCTATTGTAATAAGGGCGTTACCGGTAATGCAGCGCAGAATATATTAATAAATCATGGAATTAAGGAAGTATACAACCTTTCCGGAGGGCACAAACAATTTAGTAAAACACATAAACCATTGTAACAAATGGTTTTATGCGTCATAGAATATGCATATATGCTCATATAGTTATATAAGATGATTTAGGAGGAGAGGATTTGGTAGAACTATTTAAAGCGTTATCAGAGGAAAGCAGACTTAGGATTATGGCCCTTCTACTAGACAGGGAAATGTGTGTCTGTGAGATAGAGGCTTGTTTAGACTTGACGCAATCCAATGCATCCAGACATCTGACGGTTCTTAAAAGAAGTGGAATACTGGAAAGCTATAAGATAGCTCAATGGACTTATTACAAAATCAACGATAGCTTCAAAAATGAACAGAGTGAGCTGTGGAATTACTTACAGGTTAAGCTAAAAGAGCTTCCAACCTATCAAACAGATCGAACGGAATATGAAAAATGCAATGCACAGGATCTATGTAGTTGCATTTCAAAATAACATTCATAATAAAGGAGAAACGATTGCAATGAGTAATAAAAAATCATCCGATATCGGTTTTTTTCAAAAGTATTTAACCATATGGGTAGCTATTTGTATGGTTGTAGGTGTATTAATAGGAAAATATTTACCGATTGTACCCGAATTTTTCGATCAATTTGAATATGCGAATGTATCGATACCAACAGCTATCTTAATTTGGGTTATGATTTATCCTATGATGATGAAAGTGGATTTTCAGAGTATTAAGAACGTTGGTAAGAATCCCAAAGGACTTTATGTTACTTGGATTACCAATTGGATCATTAAGCCTTTTACCATGTATGGGATCGCATCATTATTCTTTTTTGTAGTATTTAAAGCATGGATTACACCGGAACTTGCAACTGAGTATTTAGCCGGAGCCGTATTACTTGGGGCAGCCCCATGTACAGCAATGGTATTTGTATGGAGTCAGTTAACGAAGGGAAATGCTGCATATACAATCGTTCAGGTGGCAACAAATGATTTAATCATTCTGGTTGCTTTTATCCCCATCGTAAAGTTCTTACTTGGAGTAAGTGATGTATCTGTACCCTGGGATACATTAATCTTGTCCGTTGTTCTTTTTGTTGTTGTACCTTTAACAGGGGGTATATTGACGAGAATGCTGATGATTAAGAAAAAAGGTGTTGCATACTTCGAAAAACAATTTCTACCCAAATTTGATGGAGTGACAACAATAGGCTTATTGCTTATGCTGGTATTATTGTTTTCGTTCCAGGGTGAAGTGATTTTAAAGAACCCGCTTCATATTTTATTGATTGCTGTACCACTTACAATACAAACCTTCTTAATATTTTTTATCGCTTACTTAGCAGCTAAGATATTGAAACTAAATCATAAAATAGCAGCCCCTGCAGGAATGATTGGAGCATCCAACTTTTTTGAATTAGCAGTTGCCGTTGCAATCGCATTATTTGGTATGGATTCACCTGCTGCTCTAGCAACTACGGTTGGTGTATTGACGGAAGTTCCGGTTATGTTACTTCTAGTTAAGATAGCAAACAAAACGATTCATTGGTTTCCACAAGAAGAAATCGTAGAACACGGAAAATAAAATAGCAACGTATTATATGCCTAACTTTATTTACTTAATTAATATGAATCATTGAAAACATATAAGAATTTTATGAAAAATGAAAAATTTAATAGAAAGAATGGAGAAGTTGATATGAAAAAAATGCAAATTTTTGAACCTGCTATGTGTTGTTCTACTGGAGTATGTGGAGTAGGAGTAGATTCAGAGTTATTG
>CAYMLE010000215.1:0-3507 GCA_964391115.1 uncultured Herbinix sp.
AGGCACATCAGTTTTAATAGTAGCAAGGTATTTAGAAAGAATAATTTGTTCTTTTGGGACAACAAAATAATATTCGCAGAAGATTTTGGTTTTTCTTTAAAATATGCTTTATATGCAAAAAAGATTACTTGTATATCTGAAGCCTTATACTATTATCTAATCAGAGAAAACTCAATTATGTCGCAGGCAGCAAAAGAACCTAGACTTTCGGCTTCAATAGCTTTAAGCAAGCTGGTGGAAGAAAAGATTATATCTTCTTTCAACAAGACCGCCTTAAATAAGGAATACCCAGTATTGTTTTATAGCATTATGTACGAACAATTAAGAGGAGCTACGAAAGATAACTATAAAAAGTCAATTGATTCCATGGATGACAAAGAGTATTTCTATAAAAACATGAGACGAGTTATTAGAAGACCACTGTTGATATTAAAGCATTATGGGATCTTAAGAGGAATTATTGTTTTATTGATTTGTATATTATTGGTGACACGGAGGTTTCATAACCTTAATGTACATATACTTCAATCCTATAAAAAGAGATGGAAAATATCTGAGGTATTTGAGAATAATAAATCAAAAATGTCTTCCAAAAAACGTGTATTCTTAATCGGCTACGAAGACTATAATGATCTTAAAAACCACCATATAGCCATTTCGGAGATGGAATACCTTCAGAATACATTTCCTAACGATTCAATAATAGAAATTACCGCCTCGGAGTATTTAGCCTTTCGCCATATTCTCTCATTTATAATAAAAAGTAGAGACTTGGTATGTATCTCTAGCGGATGCAATCTTACAGATATGGATTCGCCTGCAAGTTATATCCGAAGGGATATGATAAAGAAATATAGAAAGAACAGGAAAGTAGTGTTTCCTCAGACCATCGATTATAAATCTTGGAGCGAGGGGATATTACAAGAGTACCAAAAGGATCAAGACTTCATAAATAAGTGCAAGAACCTTACCCTATGTGTTAGAGAACAATCTTCTTATGAATTAGCCAAACAGTATTTTAAATGTAATGTCATTTTAATGCCTGATGTAGTGCTGTATTCAAATTATATTAATCGATATAATATCGAGCGAGAAGGTGCAATGCTTCTCTTACATAGTGAAAGGGAGGAAGCATTATCCCAGCAAGATAAACTAGAGATTAAAGGTATCGTTGGTAGATATGCAAGTAAGATACGACTTAATAATACAATATTGAATTCTGATATAAGTGTCTTTGATAGGAAAGAAGTTGTTGACTCTTTTATTAAGAAGATTGCGGAAGCCAAGTTTGTAGTCACAGATCAATTGTATGGGATGCTATTTTGTGCGATTACGCAAACCCCCTGTATCGCTCTTTCTAAATACAATGAAAAGGTAGAGGAAGTATATGAATGGATTTCGAATTTAGAATATATCAAAATTATTATGGACATAAGCGAGTTAGATAAAGCAGTAGAGAAAATCTCTAAAATCGAGAAGATAGAGTATGACAATGCTAACATATTAAAGGGTTTTGATGATTTTACAAAACTGATTTTATCATCTCATAAATAAAAAAGCCTGATACAGCAGACTCGATTAGTCTTGTTTGTATCAGGCTCATTAAACCATATATCTATTAAGGATAGAGGAGTAGATGTTGTTAGCTTACTATAATGTTATATATAGATGTATTTCCTCCCTCAATATATGTGTTAGTAAACATGGGGAGTTTATTATTGGTTAATACTATTTTCTGAGCAGTATCATCATATATTGACATATAATATAATGATTTAGTAGAACTAGATGATGGACAGGTTACCGTATTATTTGAGCATGTAAAGACATATCCATCCATGGTCGTTCCATTTAACATAAAGAACGTTTCATTTACTGTACTGGTCGATCGACAGCTTATAATATTATCAACAATCGTAACGTCAGTGAAGAATGTTTTATTGTAAAATTCAAACATGGTTGAAATCGAACCATTGAAAGTTACCATATTTTCGCGGAAGGAGATGATAGAACTACCCAAGCGCTTAGTATCTGCGTTAACAGTAATTGTATTGTTGTTTACTACTGAGTTATTAATAAACAAGGCCTCAGATACATTTGAATAACTGGTAATATTATTATAGGAAAGATTTATATATCCATCTGAGATACCAGCAAAATTAGCATTCGGGCTATTCAATATTTCTATCGTATTACTTGCAACACTAACATTGTTATTGACGATAGAGCCTTTCAGTACGTAGACCGGATTCCAATTCACAAGAGGCATGAAGTTAATCGTATTATTGTTGATCGTAACATTCTTGGAATCACCAATTGCTATTGCAGCATAATCTGCAGAAACGTTTAATGTGTTACCTGTGAATGTAATATTATCTAAACCAAATCCGTCATATCCGAGACTAACTCCTAATGTTCTTGGCTTTGAAACTACTCCAGCCAAAGCATTAATATTATTATTTGTAATATAAACATTAGAGATGGTAGTGGTGGATCCGGTGAAGGAAGCAATAATCTCGTCATGGCAGTTAGAAGTTAATGTGTTGTTTGTAAACACTAAATCGGAAGCACCATGATTATAGATGTCACGAAATTCCGCACATACACCGGCATTCGTGTCTGCTAAGTTAACAAAAGTTGAATTTTGTATTCTTATATTATGCCAGCCTGTAAAAAGATCTAGATTGCTATATTCAAGGTCATGTGAAGCGCCACTAGGTATTACTGTCGAAGGTATGGAGAAAGAACAATTATCTACAGTAACGTTAGAAGCATTCATAATTACAAACTGAGTTTTATAACCAACAGGTCTAGTTTCTCTAGCTTCAATATTTAAATTATTAATAACAATATTACTAGCTTCTACATTAAAGTACCATTCATAATAGTTGGAAGGGCTTCTGTAATCATCGTCGGTAAACAATGTGGCATTATTACCAAAGATAGTAACATTAGAGGTTCTCATTGAGATAATATCATTTGTCTTATAAGTGGCATTAGCCTCAAAGACTACGGCATCAGAGCCACTGTTAAGAGCATTATTGATAGCTTCAGTGTCATCATGAATTCCATCACCGTATGCACCAAAATCCACTATGTAGGCAACGGATTGATAACCTTCTAAGGTTTCTCTTTCAGGGGGGATTTCAGAGGGTGAAGGGGTAGGTGTAGCAATCGGTGCTGGTGTAGGTGTAACAGTTGGTGTTGGATCTATAGTTACAACATTATTCTTACGTTTATGGTTTGTTGATCTCTTTGCACTTGCGGTATTCGAAGTACCTAATAAAAAAATGAAGAACAAACAAATTGTAACAGAAAGAATGCGTTTTAAAGTAGCATTAAATTTAATCATGTATCCTCCTTAAAATATTGATACTGATTTACTGATCAATCTCATTTAGTAGAGATTCAAATCAATACCATAACCATGGCAACTGGCGATCATAGTCTGTTGACTTTAGACCCTTAGTTTTGCGTCCTTACTTTTCAGTAAGTTTGCTATTAACG
>CAYMLE010000216.1:0-3437 GCA_964391115.1 uncultured Herbinix sp.
ATGATTGCTCAAGTCTTACAGTTTTCCAGGGCACTTGGTATGCAGATTGTTTCCGATTATAAGAATAGGGATCTGGCAGATAAAGCAATCTCAATGGATTATGATATCTTAGAAAGAAACAGTACCATGGACTTGATTGCGAAGGCTGAAGAGGGTGGGGATGCTTATGGTGGTCTTGGACCATATTGTGAGTCGGTTTTTTCTCTGCTCAGTACGATAATATCCATTTTATTTGCCCTCATATCCTTAAGTGGCCTCATGGTAACGAAAGGACCACAGGGAATTCCCAATGCCGGTAACGAAGCATTATATAATAGTATTTCATTTCAATTTATGAATTCTTACTGGAGTTCTATCTGCTTATTCCTCTTTGTTGGAATCAGTGTATGGATTAATAGTAGGTTCGAAGCCAAAACCGCCAAGCTAAATTATGATGCAAACATGAAAAACATTGAAGGCTCCAGGGTTTATTGGTTCTTTTTTAATCTGATATTTAATTACTCAGCAGGAAAAGATATTCGAATCTTCCGTTCACATGAATTGATTGAAGAGGAAGCGATAAAGGCAAGAAACAAGATTGAATCAGTTAAAAAGGAAACTCTGTTGAAATGTGTTCCAATTGATTTTAGCGCCACAATGCTTCGTAACATCTTTGTCTTGATTGCTTATCTATTCGTAGGAATTAAAGCTGTTTATGGTATTATCAGCTTGGGTGAATTAACAAAATATATCGGAATGATTCTTTTGGTGCAAGGTCAAATCAATTCTTTCTTCTCCACCCTAACGCAGCTTCGAACACACAATACCTACTTAAATAACTATACAAAGTACCTAAATATGAAAAATGAAAAATATGAAGGTACACTCCCTGTTGAGAAACGTCAGAACGGTGAATATGAATTGGAATTCAAAAATGTTTCCTTTCATTATCCAAACAGTGACCAGATGATTCTTAAGAATGTATCTTTTCATTTGCAGGTTGGTAAAAAGCTCGCTATTGTTGGGCCAAATGGTGCTGGCAAAACTACTTTTATAAAGTTGTTAAGTCGACTTTATGATCCGACGGAGGGAGAAATCCTTTTAAATGGCATTAATATTAAAAAATATGATTACAATGAATACATAAGCCTCTTCACAGTGGTATTTCAGGATTTTAAGATATTTTCCTTCTCAGTAGCAGAAAATGTAGCAGCTAGTCATGAATTTGATGAGGAACGAGTAAATAGTAGTTTAAAGGCTGCCGGCATTGGCGAACGAATCGGTGAATTACCTAGAGGCATTCATACCAAACTATTAAAGGACCAACAGGAAGACGGTGAAGAAGGTATAGAGATATCCGGTGGTGAGAAGCAGAAGATTGCACTGGCCCGTGCTTTGTATCGTGAAGCCCCAATTGTTATATTGGATGAACCAACAAGTGCACTGGATCCATTAGCGGAGCAAGATATCTACGAGCGTTTTAATACCATGGTTCAGGACAAAACTGCCGTATTTATATCTCACAGAATGTCAAGTTGCCGTTTCTGTAATAATATCATTGTATTTGAACAAGGACAAATCGTACAAGAGGGAAGTCATAATGAGCTGGTAAAGAATACGGATGGTCTTTATTATCAGATGTGGAGTGCACAGGCCAAGTATTATAATTAATATGAAATAGCACCTTCGGAACATGTTTGCATGCAAATTTGCAATTTTTTTACAAGTACACTATGATATTTACATTAATATTGACTATTATGTCAAAAAGGGATAAAATTACCATAATGCTAAAACGAAACAGCAAATACGAATACTAATTAAGGAGAAGAGGGATATTATGCAAAAATCAAAAGAAATACGTGTTATTTTTAAGCGTGCTTTACTTATGTCAACGGTAACGTTAATGGTATTAATGAGCGTATCCTGTTCGAAATCCAAAAATACGACTAGCGATGAAGTAAGGCCTGATTTATCACAGGAAGAGAACAAAGAAACATTGATAGACGAGACCGATGGAAGTGATAAAAACGATGCGATTCAGCAAACTTCACAAGAACCAGAAAGGGTATCTGTAGATGAGAATGGATTTGATGCAAATGGAAGAATGGTTGCCTATTTTGGTTCGCCAGTAATTGATGGCGAAGTGGATGATGCCTGGAGTAAGGCAGAAGTGGTGAAACCCATATACATATCCAATAGTGTTGATACAACGGCCACATTTAAGGCATTGTGGGATGATAATGCACTTTATATCTTAGCAGAAGTAAAAGATAATGAATTATCCATACAATCAGACACTCCATATATGCAGGATTCTTTTGAAATCTTTTTAGATGAAAATAATGACAAAACGCAGGAATATGGTGTAGATGATCTGCATTTTAGAGTAAATTATGAAAATGCTCCGTCCATAGATAGCGGAGATTCCGACCGGTTTTATACAAAAACTAAAGTTGTGGATGGCGGATACATAGTTGAGGCGAGAGTGGCTTTAAAATCATCCCCTTCTAATGAGAAGTTGCTTGGTATAGATTTGCAGATAAATGAAGCAAAAGGATCAAATAGAGAGGGTACATTAAATGTATTTGATTCGACAGGCACCGCATGGAATGACACTTCGAAATTTGGTGGAATACTACTGGCTGGTAAATCGAATGATGCACTTACTGGGCTTAATCCTTACGGTCTCTTAAGCTTGATTGAGAGTACAAAAAAGCTTGATTTTACAAAGTATATGAATCAAAGCGTCGTAACAGATGCTATAAAGACGGCAGAAGATATTCTAGGTGGCAATGTTGATACTCAACAACAGATTGATGATCAAGTGGTTGCTATAAAAGAGGCAATTAACAAGCTAGAACTGACGGAAGGTGCTGCAAATGAAAAAGAATTTATTGTTCTTCCGGATGCATATAAAGGAGAAAGTATAAATCAGGGTACGATTGAAAGCATGGAGTACACCACAGCAAACTTAAATGATGGTACGGATGTTAAGATGTTAAATGTTTATCTTCCTTATGGATATGATAAAGCTAATACAAATAAGAAGTATAATGTTCTTTATCTAATGCATGGTGGTGGAGAAAATGAGAATCTCCTTTTTGGCGGACCTGGTCAAAGCAAAGAAATGAAGAGAATTCTTGATAATATGATAGCAAATGGTGATATCGAACCGCTTATCGTGGTTACACCAACCTTCAATGATGGGAAAAATGATACCGCATTATTCCATGAGGAATTGATGAATGATGTTGTTCCTCTAGTGGAGACAAAATATAGCACCTTCGTGGGAAGCGGGGATTTGGCTGATTTAAAAGCAACCAGGGAACATAGAGCATTCGGGGGCTTCTCAATGGGATCCGTTACTACCTGGTATACCTATATCAACTGCCTCGACTATTTCAAATACTTTATACCTTTAAGTGGTGATTGTTGGGCTATCGCTCAAACCGCCG
>CAYMLE010000217.1:0-3387 GCA_964391115.1 uncultured Herbinix sp.
ACCTCGGATCAGGTTGTTTTTAAAAAAACTGATTATTTCGAGAAATACGATGCCGACCTAAAAAATCAGGTGAAATGGATTATACCCAACGCTCAAAAGAACATCATGGAACCAATATTACTGACGTTGGATCCCGCTGGTTCCACATATCCAGATAACCCCCATGAAGGCGAAGAATTCGGTTATATATTAAATGGCAGTATCACACTGATTATCGGAAATCGTAATTATAAGGTTAAGAAGGGTGAGTCCTTCTATTTTACAGCAAACAAACAGCATTACATCGTAGCTTCGGAGAAAACCGGTGCTATCCTTTTATGGGTATCTACACCACCTAGTTTTTAATTATAAATGTGATAAGGAGAGTCATGCTATGACGGATAATAAATTAATCAACCTAGTGAATATATCAAAGTCCTTCGGTGATACCGTTGTATTAGACGAATTGAACTTATATATCCGTGAAAACGAGTTCCTGACCTTGCTTGGTCCTTCCGGCTGCGGCAAAACCACTACCCTACGAATTATCGGTGGATTTGAGAACCCGAATCAGGGGCAGGTCATTTTTCAAGGAAGGGATATTACAAAGCTCCCTCCCAATGAACGTCCACTAAATACGGTATTCCAGAAATACGCTCTATTTAATCATATGACCATTGCAGAAAATATCGCTTTTGGCCTTAAAATAAAAAAGAAAAGCAAAGCTTACATCAATGATAAGATCAAATATGCCTTGAAGCTGGTGAATCTGGATGGCTATGAGAATCGCACGCCCAATTCCCTCAGTGGTGGCCAGCAACAGAGAATTGCCATCGCCAGGGCTATCGTAAATGAGCCCAAGGTTCTTCTCCTAGATGAGCCCTTAGGCGCTCTGGATCTAAAACTTAGACAGGATATGCAGTACGAGCTGATCCGTTTAAAAAACGAACTGGGAATCACCTTTATCTATGTAACTCACGACCAAGAGGAAGCCTTAACCATGTCCGATACCATCGTGGTTATGAATCAGGGCTACATACAGCAGATTGGAAGCCCGGAGGTAATATATAACGAACCGAAGAATGCCTTCGTAGCTGACTTTATCGGTGATAGTAACATTATCCCCTCTATGATGGTTAAGGATCGTATCGTTAATATCTTAGGAGCTAATTTTCCCTGTGTCGATGAGGGCTTCGGCCATAATAAGCCAGTGGATGTTGTAATCCGCCCGGAGGATATTGATTTGGTTAAGCCTGAGGATGGAACCATCTCCGGTAAAGTGACCTCCCTACTATTTAAAGGTGTTCACTATGAAATGGAAGTAACTGCCAATGGTCGCGAATGGCTGGTTCATTCTACTGATTTATGCCCGGTAGGAACAGAGGTTGGAATCAAGGTAGACCCTTATGATATTCAAATCATGAATAAACCGGAGTCTGAGGATGAGGAAGCGGTTGAGCTGGAAAGTTAAGCAGCCTGACTGTAGTATGGAGGTTTATTATGAATGAAATAAATAAAAAAGCACATCGGCATTCTAGTTCTCAGAATAAGATTGCCATACTTAAAAATAAAAATATGAAGTGGCTTTCCTTTCCATACATCTTATGGATGGCTGGATTTATCATAATACCATTAATTATGATTGTATTCTATGGTTTAACCAGTAAGGAGGGTGGGATTACCACAGATAACATTACACTGATTACAGATCCTGTTTTCCGAAAAGCCTTGTGGCTAGCCTTGGAGCTGTCGCTATTCAGTACCATTATCTGTCTTTTACTGGCTTATCCCCTCGCTATGATTTTGAATAAAGCAAAAATGAAGAATGATAGCTTTATCGTATTGATTATCGTTCTACCCATGTGGATGAATTTTCTGCTTCGCACAATTGCATGGCAGAATATTCTGGAGCGAACCGGTATTTTAAACAATATATTGAGGTTTCTTCATCTTCCTACGTTAAACATCATTAATACACCGGCTGCCATCATATTGGGTATGGTATATAACTTCCTCCCCTTTATGGTACTACCGATTTATAATGTCTTAGTGAAGATCGATAAGGACATCATCAATGCCGCCAGAGATTTAGGAGCCAATGGTCGGGAAACCTTTACGAAAATCATATTCCCTTTAAGCCTACCCGGCGTCATCAGTGGCATTACCATGGTATTTGTTCCCTCTCTCACTACCTTTGTCATCTCCACCATATTAGGTGGTAGTAAGATTGTTTTGATCGGCAATGTAATCGAGCAACAATTTCGACTGGGAAATTGGCACACTGGGTCTGGTCTTTCCCTAGTTTTAATGATATTTATCTTGCTTAGTATGGCAATCCTATCCAAATATGATAAGGAGGGCAGTAATCTATGGTAAAACGATTTTTTGAACGATTTTATATTGGTATTATCCTTTTGTTTTTATATGCACCCATAATAATACTAATTACACTCTCCTTTAACAGCTCAAAATCCAGAGCCAAATGGGGAGGCTTCACACTGAAATGGTATAAAGCTCTGTTTCAAAATGAATCCATTATGAATGCACTTTATACAACTTTAATTATAGCCTTCTTATCTGCTCTGATAGCAACAATCTTAGGGACTGCCGCAGCAATTGCTATCAATAGCATGAGGAAGACACCACGAACCATCTTGCTTGGTATTACTAATATACCGATGCTGAATGCCGATATCGTAACTGGTATTTCACTGATGCTGATTTTTGTAGCTCTACGCTTCACCCTTGGATTCAGTAGTGTCTTAATCGCTCATATCACCTTTAATATCCCATACGTGATATTAAGTGTCATGCCAAAGCTCAAGCAACTAAATCCAAGCACCTTTGAAGCCGCCTTGGATCTGGGATCCTCGCCGGCATATGCATTTTCTAAAGTGATTTTACCGGACATTATGCCTGGTGTACTCTCTGGCTTCTTTCTGGCTTTCACCATGTCTCTGGATGATTTCGTTATCACCCATTTTACAAAAGGTCCAGAGATTAATACCCTCTCCACGAAGATTTATACCGAGGTTCGTAAGGGGATAAAGCCTGAGATCTATGCTCTGTCCACCCTGATGTTTGTTACAGTTTTGCTTCTGTTACTATTCATCAATCGCAAGAGTGCTGATAAAAAAACACCACTTCATAAGGTTTGAGCCAATAGATCAACAAATTTTTAAAGGTGTTTACAAGTTAGGATATGGATGATTATGAACGATAGATGAATGAAGTGATTACGATATGATGAATAATAACAACAAACTCAATTACTCAGCAGTCTGTTGTGATAAGAAATAGTAACGATTCCTATGGAAATTTACATTAATAATAAATGACCTCTGATAGGTGAAAGAGGAATGATATTTCATTCTTCTCTAACGGAGGTACATCAATAAAGTAAGGAGA
>CAYMLE010000218.1:0-3376 GCA_964391115.1 uncultured Herbinix sp.
AGAGTATCAGTCCTAATTGGGTTGTATGGTTAGAGAATATTCAGAAGGTAGGGCTAAAGGCTGGTTCAAACACGATTGCTTATATGTCGATCACAGAAAATGATAATTCTGATTGCATAAACCTTGATAAGCTTTCTGTGTGGATATTTCACGAGAATCCAACCATCGATGGAATTGTATTTCAAAGGAATAATTATGGTGTAAGTGAGAAATATACTGTGAAAACGGCAATTTATGAAGTAGATACCAATGGAATGCAGTCGCAAATTAGTTCGGTCGTCACCTATCGCTCATCTAACACATCTGTTGCAACAGTAGATCAGGTGACAGGTGAGATTACAGGTATTATGGCTGGGACTGCAATAATTACAGCTGAAACTCCTGATTTTACTACTGAAACAACGATAACAGTACTGAAGAATCCCACAATAACAGTTGATTGTGATACGAAAAAATGTCAAGTTAACCCCAGCACCTTTGGATATATTCTTACTCCGAACTATGACGTACCAGACAGTAGAATGACCTTATTAGGCTCTCTTCTTAATAGAGAGACCATTCCGGTACAAACCTTTCAAGCCATTGGTGACTTAGATGGTGCTTATTATGTTTATGAAGGAAGTATTCTTCAGCGGTACCTGGAGGCATACAACAGAGCAAAGTCGGTTGGATATAAGTGGTATATGTTATTGGGAATGAATCCTTCCTGGGCAACCTCGAGTGGCTCACCCATAGAGACATTTGGGAATAAGCAGACCAAGAACGAGGAGCAGCAGGCTCGGTTCAAACAATATATCAAGGATGTATTACAGTATTTTAAAGATCATGGAGCAAAACCTGATTTTGCTAACTTGACCAATGAGTATTGGACTGGAACAGAAGAGACCTTTAAAGGTAATTGGGAAGCAGTAAGAGAAGTGTACCCTGATTTTATACCAACGGTGGGTCCTGGTGCCGTAGGTTTTGCAGGAATTCCCGACTATTATATTCCTTATGCAAGTGAACATAATATTACAGTGGAAGGACCTTGCTGGCACGAATATTGGGTAAATGATAGATATGTTACTTTTAGCCAATTGGAAGAGTGGAAAAATGTTATAGCAGGATATCAAGAAAAGTATCCTGAAGCCAATGGCAAATATATTATTTGGGAAGAGAATAATGCAGGTTCAAAGGATCCAACGGATTGGACAAGAAGTATGGCTAATGTCATCAGAACCGGAGTAACCCAAAATATAAAAGGTTGCCTTGAGCCGCGTAATGCCAATGGAATGAGTGATTTAATCACAACCAATGTATTGGAACAAAACCCAGCAGCGAGAAGACCACTTTGGTGGGTGTATTATATGTTTGGATTATTGTCTGGTTATTATGTAGATATCATCACAGATTCAACCGAAGACTTTACAGCAGCTGCTTGCGTGGATGAAAATGAAACAAAAATCATATTGGCTAAGAACGATAGTGAAGGATTGGTTCATATAGAATTAGACGGTCAACCTTACCAGGGTGATGATATTAAGATTGATATGTATAAGATCATTTCTTCGGAAACCAGTGGTCTAGCATTTCAATATAGTATCCCAATCCAATCTACGAAAGATTTAAATATTACAATTGACCATGTTGGAGCCAATGAAACATGGATGGTAGTGGTTAAGAAAATAAAATCCGCACCAAGTTTCTTCTTTCCCATTGGTCCAGATGACGGGGAAGCAGCCACTGCAATGCCCACCCTCACCTGGTCTAAGGCACAGGATGCTACCAGCTACACAGTAAAGGTATCCATGAATAAAGATATGTCTAACCCTGTCATCCATAAGACAGGCATAATAGAAACAAGCTATACAGTAACTTCGGAGTTATTAATGGATCAGAAATATTATTGGCATATCACCGCAGAGAATGAGTTTGGTAGTACACCAGCTACAAACAATACAGTATATTCATTTATTGTTAAAGCGAATGTAAATGTACCAGGTCAGTTTGGTCCTTATTTACCATCCCTAAATGCACCGAATGAATCAGTCACACCAGAGTTTAAGTGGTCAGTAGCCTACAATGCAGCTTCCTATCGACTGGTGGTTTCTAAGCATGCTGATCTGTCAGATCCTATTATAAATGAAGCAGAAATCACTACGGTGAGAGATACAGGGATGTTTGGTCCCGCCTCCCAAGCCTATTATCAACCAAAGAAACCGTTCGAATATGATACGACTTATTATTGGACGGTATATGGAGTGAATGAATGTGGTGAGAGAAAAATGAATGGCCCACTTAGGTATTTCACTACTAAGGCAGAGGGAGATGGACCTATAGAATTTAGTCTTATCACTCCAAAGGATGGTACACAGGAGGTATCAGCCAGGGCAGTGCTATCTTGGGAGGTTTCAAAGAATGGGTTCTTCTATAAGCTTGAGGTATCAGCCAATGGGGATATGTCAGACCCTGTAATAGTAAGAGATCGTATGATTCATAACAGGTATACCGTAGAGCCAAATATTCTAGAGCCTAATACAACCTATTATTGGAGAGTAACTTCATATACAAAGGATTTGAAACATTCCAAGGAAGCTTCAAATGGAATTTGTTCCTTTACAACAGAGGGAGTTCCTTGTTCACCATTATTATATGCGGAACAAGCCTTAGATGGTAAGGTTAAACTATGGTTTCATTCATCTAAGGGAGCAACGTCCTATCGAATTAAATATGGTACAGAATCTGGAAACTATACAGAAACCATCAGTGGAGTTAAAGATAGTCCATATGAAGTTACAAGACTAACTAACGGTACAGAATATTATTTTGCAGTAGTAGCGGTCAATGAAAATGGTGATAGTTCCATATGGAATGAGAGAACTGCTGCTCCGGCAAGGAGGTAAGAGTGAAAGATTTCTCTAATGAGCAAATATTTCACTATACAAGTTTGTGACGGAGCACAAACTTGTATTATCGCAGAGCCGAAATTATATTCATAATTTTGACTCGCGTGCCGTCGCAAATAAATGCTCCGGCAAGGAGGAATGGGTATGGATGATAAAAAAACGGTAGACAATGGTCTTTTCACCGCCTGGGGTAGTACATTGATACGTCAATACGACTGTGAGAAAGTATTTATTGAGCCTTGGGGCAAAAACAGCTTTCGTGTTCGTGTTACGAAGCAGGCAGAACTATTAGCAAATGCAGATTGGGCTCTTCTACCGCAGGAGAGCAACCATGCTAATATCAGGATTCATGGTGGCGAGGCAGTGATAGAAAATGGTAAGATCCGTGCAGAGGTTGATGAAGGTGGTAAGATTACCTTCTTTAATCAAAAGGGAAAAATTCTATTAGAAGAGTTTGTTCGAAATAGAAATAACATTAAGAAGTTTAATAG
>CAYMLE010000219.1:0-3356 GCA_964391115.1 uncultured Herbinix sp.
CTATCAAGAAACTGTATGGATTTCTTTCGGGATTGAACTATAATACCACGACCAGGAACAACCTTTACCACCTCTTTGTCCTCAAGAATAGACATGGATCTGCGAATTGTCTCCGGAGATACATTATATTCAGTTGATAACAATGAACGGCCCTTTAGCTTCTGCCCTTCGACAATCTCACCGGATGCAATCCTAGATGATAAATGAACTGCAATCTTCAAATATCTGGGTATCGTAATGTTTTGCTCTTCCATAGTATCCTCACTTTAAGTAAATTGAAATTGATTATAATTATATCACGGACGGTTACAATTATCAAACAGTGCACAAACGGTACCAGGTACCGTACCAGGTACCGTTTCTCTTTATGCCTCTTTTCTAAGTATCCACCATCCTAATGCCCATAAGCCCGTGGCAATCACACGAAGCACGAATATTATCACAAATACTTAGCAATAGTGATGTGAAATAATGTATTCATTATCAGGAATATAAGCTTTGCATTTGCTGTATTTAAGCTTGTTGCAATAATCATTCCAATAGGGCATAAAGATTGTTATTGCTTCCTACCAGATCATTAATAAGTGTAATAATAATCCCCTCATATGTAAAAAGTCTCATTGCCTTGTTCCTAGGCTCTGTTATCACTCCGATAGCGTGGGATAACTTTACACCAAATAGATATTTCAATGCTTGCTTCATATTCTTCCCTTTTCAGTACCAGGTACCAAAACTGTCACCATCCTCGAATCTTAGCATATTTTGTAATATGAATAAATCATTGAAAAACATGGAGGTGTGACATGAAACTATTAAGATTCATCTTAATAATAGCATTCATCGCGGTTGTTACTATACTTTTCTTTAGAGTATACAGAAACCCTATAATCGTTCCTGATGAATATCCGACGATACAGGCTGCTGTAGATGTCGCTCTACCCGGTGACCGAATTATCGTGAAAAATGGGGTTTATGAGGAATCGGTAGTTATTACCGGTGATAAGAATAGCATTAAGGTAATTGCCAGAGGTAATAATGTCGTATTGGATGGGTCCGGTCTCTTGCTTTCGCCTATCGGCTTTACCCTTGAAGACAATGCTTCAAATGTAAAGATTAAGGGCTTTCGAATTACAAATTATGATACTGGGGTTCTGACAGATGGCGCAAAAAGCTGCTTAATAATAAAAAATCGTATATATGAGAATTCAACTGGTATACTAATGAATGGTACGAGTACGAATAACCGAGTTATTAAAAACAGAATATATGATAATGAGATTAGTGGTATTGAATCTAGATCTGTAAGTAGCAACTTGTATAAAAATAACACTATTAATAATAATGATTCGGATGGTTTATTACTGACTGAAAGTGCAAACGAAAGACTAATATCTAATAAGATTAAGGATAATAATACAGGTATTGCTATGAGCGGAACTGATTCGATTAAAGTAATAGGTAATAAGATAAAGACCAATATATTCGGTATAATTGATGACAGTGGAACTAGTAATATAATTAAAAATAATAAAGTCCTAAATAATACCGAAGAAGGTATATTCATCTTCTTAGATTTCTTTGTCAGAGTCGAGGATAATATAATAAAGTCTAACAAGGTCGGGATATTCATGGATGCAGGTGAATTCTATCTGATAGAAGATAATAAGATTAACAAAAACCAATCATTTGGTATATTTACCAGAGCATTTCATGGTGTAATTAATAGGAATATGATAAAATCCAATGGCCTGCATGGAATTTATTCAGAAGGTCTAGCTAATAATTCAATTAGCTATAATAGGATTCTAAAAAACGGGGTAGATGGAATAAATATTATTGAAAGCAATAATAATGTAATAAACAAAAATCACATTATAAGAAATAATAGTAACGGTATAATAATAGAATCAACGAATTTTACAAATAGAATCACCCTTAATTATTTGCTGAGAAACGGCATAGATGGAATTCAAGTTAATGGTGATGACGTACAAATCCTTAGAAATGAAAGTCTAAAAAATGATCTAGTTGGCATCCGTATAAATGGAACCAACAATCTGATTAGCAATAATATATCATTAGATAATGATGTGCTTGATATAGAGAATACTGGTGTGAACCAATATATTGACAATGAATTCGAAACAAGTAATTTACCGTAAATCGGTACCAGGTACCAGGCAATTCGGTACCTGGTACCGTTTATTTAACGACTGCGCCTCCCCATTCTATAACTGAAAAACCTTGCCGACTAAAAGGTTCAAGATTTTGTTCTTCGATGGTAATAGCTTCATCGAGAGGTCTATATGCCATGAAAACTCTTAAGATACTATCTGGTTCGGGCATTATTTTCAATTCAGCATTGTCTGTGTAAGCTTCATTTTGAAAAGTAATAAGATTAAATTGGTTGTTTTGCATTTTGGGGAGCCAGTAAACAATAAATTCATTATATTCTTTTGGTGTCAAACCAATATACTCTAATTTATCTCTTAGAAAATCAGCTGTGTCTTCTCCTTTTACAACAAATCCTTTACTCATATCATATTCAATATTACTAGTACCTTCCCAAAATAGATAAGTATACTCTCTCCCATCCGTTTGATCGATTAACCTTCCATCAGGATGAGCTGTTACAGTCCAGCCCTCATTATAGGCAGGATAAGTGCAAATAAGATTACCATTATAAACTAATTCGACTCTTACTACTAAGCTTTCTTCTGGATATAAATAAATCACCGGTTTCTCGTCTTTTGTGTCAGACATATTATAGTCTTCATATGGATTGGATGGTTTCGACACAGCATACCATTCGTTTTCATAAAAGATATAGCAGTCATCGACGCCATTTATGACATAGGATATACTTGCTTCTTCATCATTAATAACAAAAGAATAGACCTCGCCTCCGTTAACATCTCCCGGAGTATTTCCCTCTTCAAAGTTCTTTTTCCGTGCCGATAGTTTATCTAACCACTTTTCCCATTCCTCAATCTCATCACCATAAATTGACCATTTAATTACCTGATTTGAACGACTATGGCTCACACTTATTCGCACAATGTCATTTGGAAGCATCTCAGCTGAAAACTTTTCAGATTGATTTGCACAGGCAGTGAGTGAAAACAATAAAGCTAATAAAATTACTATAAAAAACTTTTTCATGATATTACCCCCTCATATAAATAGACGAAGTCGCAGTTCATTTTGTTCCAAAAATTCCTAATAATAATCATCATGCCTACTATAAATCTCCAAGTAAATTTTTGTTTATTATAATATAAATATGCAAAAAAAGAAAGCCGAACTTCCTCGGCTTTCACATTTATTTACTCAATACTTATACTTCTATTTACTCT
>CAYMLE010000220.1:0-3339 GCA_964391115.1 uncultured Herbinix sp.
ACGAAATAAAGCCAAATCAATAAATAGAAGTTACCAAATCAATGAATAGAAGTCATAACCAAACCAATGAATAGAAGTCACCACTTGACAACCCCTATTATCATGTTATACTAACAAGGTCGCAAATCCTTACACCTTAGGGCTTGCGCTAATCACATGACGTCAGTTCGTGACCTTCCTGACGGTAAACAAAACTAAAGGAGAATGTAAAATGAATAACAGAAAAAACCTTTTTATCACCCAGGCAGCGGTAATAGCATCACTATATACCGTCCTTGTCCTGGTCTTTCAGTATTCCAGCTTTGGCCCGATACAGTTTCGTATTGCAGAGGCGCTGACGGTACTTCCTTACTTTACCCGTGCTGCGATTCCTGGTGTGACTCTTGGCTGCTTAATCAGCAATATTATCTTTGGAGCAGATATCCTGGATATTGTCTTTGGAACCCTGGCAACGCTGATCGGTGCTATACTGTCTTACAAATTACGGTGGAACAAGTTTCTGGTTCCGATTCCCCCGATTGTTGTAAATGCTATAGTAATACCCTTTGTACTTAAATATGCCTATTTTGAAGCCGATCCCATTCTCTGGCTGATACTATCCGTAGGTGCCGGACAGGTTATGGCCGCAGGTGTTCTGGGTCTTGTTCTATTATTTGCCCTTGATAAGGTAAAGCATATAATCTTTAAGAATCAATAACATATATTAAACAACAAGGTCAAAAGATTATCCCATAGGCAGACTTCTGCTTATGGGATAATTTTCTATAAAGATATAATTCTATCTTCCTCGCTTTTATCGTCTTAAACCATTCTTCATCAATCCTTTATTATAAACCCCAATTTTCATAGCTAGAATCTAAAAACCTCAAAACATCTAGTTAATTAGAAATAAGGTTTGATAATATTACATATTCTGGTATAATAAATTTATAAATCTATATATCACGTATAATAGGAGGTTGTTATGGATTACATTAGTAAATTGAAGAAGGAGCCTAGAATTATATTAGCTGTTTTGTGCATACTATTTTTCTTCTTTCCTTGGATTGGTGTCACAATTAAATTTATGGGTATCTCAGAGTCTGTGTCAGCTAACGGTTTTTCACTAATGAAGGAATCTTTTTCGATGATTCTTCTTTTGCTAATTACCTTATTTCTGATTGCTTTGCCCTTGATTAATGTACCGGTGTTACATAAGTTTAGTAAACTCATTTATTTGGGGGCCTCTTTACTTGCTATTATACTTTCATTTACTGCAACATCGGAAACATTCGGCAACTACGTCTATAAGCATATTGGGTTCTGGCTTGCGTTATTGGCTTATCTGGGTATCCTGGTGCTGACCCTTCTTCGAGATTTCAACATCAATACGAAGTCCTTTAAGGATAAAGGAGTGCAGGGCGTATTT
The DNA here is from genome assembly GCA_964391115.1 of uncultured Herbinix sp. Lineage (GTDB taxonomy): Bacteria > Bacillota > Clostridia > Lachnospirales > Lachnospiraceae > Mobilitalea. The sequence continues at coordinate 1,409 of CAYMLE010000220.1, forward strand.
CAAGATATTACTGGCCAGATTACGAATACCACTACTCCTGGTGGCAACACCAAATCCTCCAAGCACATGATATGTACTTCCTGTAACAACAGTCTGCCGAGTGGAACAAAGTTCTGTCCAAAATGTGGCACCTCTGTTCCGGAAGCCGTAAAATGTACCTCCTGTGGAGCAGAGCTTCCAGCAGGAACCGCATTCTGTGCAAACTGTGGAACTAAGGCTGAAGATGTTAAAACTGCCCTGTAAATAAGTTCTATCTTCTATGTAATGAATATCTTTTTCGTTCTAGATTACAAAAGGATGCTTAAGCCTTCGGCTTAAGCATCCTTTATTTTTTATATTATCATAAAATATAATTATTATTTAAATGATCGCTTTATTTTACAGTTCACAATGATTTACGGTTCTAGGGAAGGGAACCACATCACGGATGTTGCCCATACCAGTCAGATACATTACGCATCGTTCAAAGCCCAGACCAAATCCTGCATGTCTTGCTGATCCGAATTTTCTAAGATCAAGATAGAAGTCATAATCCTCCTTCTTTAATCCCATCTCATCCATTCGGTTTAGCAGTTTATCATAATCATCTTCTCTTTGACTTCCGCCAATAATCTCACCAATGCCAGGAACCAGCAGGTCCATCGCTGCAACGGTTTTATTATCTTCGTTTATTTTCATGTAGAAGGCTTTAATATCCTTAGGGTAATCGGTTACAAACACAGGCTTTTTAAATACCTGTTCCGTCAGATACCGTTCATGCTCTGTTTGAAGATCACAGCCCCAGAATACCTTATAATCAAAACTATCATTATTCTTCTCTAAGATTTCAATTGCTTCCGTATAGGTAACATGACCAAACTCTGAATTTGCTACATTGTTCAAACGCTCCATCAGTCCCTTGTCGATAAATTGATTGAAGAAGTCCATCTCTTCCGGTGCATTCTCTAGAACGTAACGAATAATATATTTTAACATCCCTTCAGCCAAGATCATGTTATCCTTAAGATCTGCAAAAACGATCTCCGGCTCAATCATCCAAAACTCTGCTGCATGTCTAGTTGTATTGGAATTCTCTGCACGGAAGGTGGGTCCAAAGGTATAGATATTCTTAAATGCCATCGCATAGCTTTCACCATTTAACTGCCCACTAACGGTCAGATTGGTTTCTTTACCGAAGAAGTCTTGAGAAGTGTCTACCTTACCATCCTCTGTTCTTGGAACATTATCCAGATCCAGAGTTGTTACTCGGAACATTTCACCGGCTCCCTCTGCATCACTACCGGTAATAATGGGTGTATGCACATATACAAAATTCCGTTCCTGAAAGAATTTGTGGATCGCATATGCAATTAGAGAACGAACTCTAAAAACTGCCTGGAAGGTATTTGTTCTGGGACGTAAATGAGTAATGGTTCTAAGATATTCTAAGGAATGTCGCTTCTTCTGTAGGGGATAGTCTGAGGTTGAAGTTCCTTCAACAATGACTTCCTCCGCCTGAATCTCAAAGGGTTGCTTCGCATCCGGTGTAGCCACCAGCTGTCCAGTTACTATAACTGCGGAACCAACATTCAGTTTAGATACGGCTGCAAAGTTATCCATGGTATCATGATATACAATCTGTAAGGTTTCAAAATAAGTACCATCATTTAAAACGATAAAGCCAAAGGTCTTAGAATCCCTAACGCTACGGATCCAACCGCCTACGGTTATTTTCGTTCCGATGTATTGCTCTTTATCGCGGTATAGCTTTCTAATCTCTACTAATTCCATATCTAAAACTCCTTTGTTTATTAATTTATAAATTGCTCCCACCATTATATCATAACTTTTTGAGATTACAATAGTTGCTGTTTGCCGATTTGTATATGGCTGTTTGCCGATTTGTATATGGTTTGTATACAAGGTTTCATTCAATTACATACGGATAACAG
>CAYMLE010000221.1:0-3328 GCA_964391115.1 uncultured Herbinix sp.
GATAGCCCCAACAATTCGTATCCCGTGACCTGAGCTGTCTTTTACAAGCAGATATCTGACATCCTCTTTCCCGCCACATTCAACAGGCTTTATATAAGGAGTATACTGCTCGGCAACCGTGCTGCTAAAGCAGCCTATATGTGCCGCTTCCTTTCTGTCTCTGTAATTTTCCCATGGGCCTCTTCCATACCAGGTAATTTGATCTTTATCTTTATTCAGCACAAAGGATAGTCCAATTCTTGGAATTGTTTCACTGATACAATTATTAATTACTGTTTTATTTATTTCTATTCCTCTGCTTCCAATCTGATACTGCGTAGTAACAATTAGCTTTTCATGATTATAGGATACTTTGGTGAATATAAATATTTGAGTATCCGTTACAGCGGTTTCCACTTTGTGAACTGTGATCTTCGGTTCCCTCAATTCTTCTTTCAGCCAATCAGCAAGATAATTAGAATGAGGATCCTTTGTTCCTTCATCAATTCCGGTTGCCGCTCTGTAGAAATTATCCGTTCCTCCCGTAAAAGCCTCTGCCCCGTGTAAAATCACTTGCGTGAAATTACACTTGCCTTTATCAAAACGAACTTCCGTATTATCACCGACAATCAAAATCTCATGTAAGGTTTCCTTCATCGTCAGCTTTTCACCGTTTATCATTGCATCCTGATCTCTTAATACCGACTCTTCTGCAGGAACCTGACACGAATAAACTACCTCTCCGGCCTTACCAAGGGAAGAATTCTCCCTCAACACCACACGTAGGTTAATAAACGCTTCTCCATACACTTTTTCATGCGTATATTCAAGTTCTAGGCGATCCGACATTCCAGGAAGTGTCAAATACTGCTTTAGCTCCCCGCTTTCAGTTATGCTTCCATCACATTGTAATTCCCATAAAACCCTAAGATGTCCAAGATCACGAAAGAGATACTTATTTTTGATATAATACTCGCTTCCTTCCATAAAGGGCTGCCTCGGCTTATGTGTTATCTCTACCGGAGCTTGACAGTTTCTTATCTCATAAGCTGCGGGTTTCCAGCTAAGATCTGGGAATACTACTCCATTCAGACACATATCTTCTACCGGATCCTTGACTTCCTCGTTAAAAGCTCCTGCATATACGTATCTGACCGATCCGTCTTCTCGCTTTTGTACCAAGGCCTTATCCTGAAAATCCCATATCAAACCGCCTTGAAAGCGGGGATATTTGTCTACCATATCCCAAAACATCTTAAAATTACCGTTGCTGTTGCTTTTCGCATAGGCATATTCACACATAATAAAGGGTCTTAGATCCGAAGTATCCGCCATCTTCTCTTCGATCCATTCCTTAGTAGGATACATGGAGGCAATAATATCGGAGATATTACTTCCTGGGTTTGTGGATTCATATTGAACATATCTTGTCTTGTCATATTCCTTGATCCAGCCATACATTGCGGCATGATTAGCTCCTGCACCGGATTCATTACCAAGCGACCATATTATGACAGAGGGATGATTTTTAGTCCTGAGTACCATTCTTAAGGCACGTTCCATATAGGCTGCTGTCCATTCCGCAGATGCACTGAGCTGTCCGCCATATCCATGAGTTTCAATATTAGCCTCGTCAATAAGGTACATTCCCATCTCATCACACAAATCGTACCAAATGCTTGCATGCGGATAATGACTGTGTCGAACCGTATTAAAATTCAACCGCTTCATGTGATTAATCTGCTGTCTCATATACTCCTCAGATACATATCTTCCAGTTTCAGGGCAGAATTCATGTAGATTTACGCCTCGTACAATTAATCGTTTTCCATTGATGCAAAGAACACCATCCTTACGAATTTCCACTTTACGAAATCCCACTCTGCAACTTTCTATATCAGTTACATTTCCATTGCCATCAACCGTTTCCATAACTAAAGTATATAAATATGGATCCTCTGCCGACCAAAGCCTTGGTTTCTCAATACAAGTTGAAGGAAATGCGATATAATTTGGACCAAGGTAAAAACCGCATTGTGCATAAGGCTCACTTTGAAAAGCTGATATCAGTCTTCTTTCGGCATCATAAAGACTTAGTTTCACATAACACTCCCCGTAACCCCTCACTGTATTGTTCGGCTGGAGCATTACCTTCAGCTCTGCTTTATCATAAATATCTCCTTGAAACAGTGTTTCAACCTTATAATCAAAAATCCTCTGTTTTTCCTTAGCATAGACTCTTACATCACGTTGAATACCTGATAGGTGCCAGTAATCCTGATCCTCCAGATAACTCCCATCACAAAATTGTAATACTTTCAACGCAAGTTCATTCGTTCCGGTTTTGATAACGCTTGTAATATCAAAGGAAGCATCCAGTTTACTATCCTGGGAATATCCTATTTCAATACCGTTCACCCATAGATAAAAACAGGATTCCACACCACCAAATTCAATGAATACATCTTTTCCTTCATAATAATCAGGTACTTCGAATGTAGTGCGATAACATCCGGTCAGATTTTTTTCCGGTACGAAAGGCGCATTCAATACAACCTTACCTTCTGCGATTTCTATCTCAAAATGTGAATTTGCTCCTTCTCTCTTAAACGGATATATCATATTGGTATAAACAGGTTTACCATAACCATGAAGCTCCCAATTAGAGGGAACCGGTATATCATCCCAGTCGGAGTCATTATAGTCTACAGATACAAAGTCTTCCTGTGTTTCCATCGGATTATCTAACAATTTGAATTTCCATAATCCATTTAAGCTTTGAACATATTTTGATATCGAACGGTTACAGCCAAGTGCCTCTTCCACTGATTCATATGCACCATATGGAGAATGCATCGGATATCTGTTTTTTTGTGTTATATATTGATTTTCCCAAATTCTGTTCATAATTTTATTTCTTCCTTTCACTTCGCCCAAGGCACAAATCAGTTATTAAATTTTTATAGTGCCGTCATCTTTTCAAGCACAAACAAATGAGACATTGAGCCTTGAATATTCAATAAATCATATTGCTATAAACTATATTATATAGTATCTTGTTTGTATTATGAAATGTTTTATATGGTAATATTTTTATCCATTTTGGTACAATTAAGGATTGGAGAAGCATGGTCTTATGATAAAGTCAATTATGAAAAAAGATGTAATATATCGATGCATCGGATCTAATTTTACGGATGGGATTTTGGCCTGTGGTTATATGACGAAGCCGATGAAGAAACAATCGCAGTATAATTTTGTTACAGATTACTACAGTTGTTTTGTATTGTTGTCCGGTAGTGGCTTCTATTATACAAAAGACGATGTTAAGATACCGATTCATACCGGT
>CAYMLE010000222.1:0-3297 GCA_964391115.1 uncultured Herbinix sp.
AGTGGATCACAATCTAAGACTTGTCGTGTACATAGCTAAAAAATTCGATAATACAGGAGTTGGTGTGGAGGACCTGATCTCGATTGGTACAATCGGTTTGATTAAGGCCATCAATACCTTCAATCCTGATAAGAATATTAAATTAGCTACCTACGCCTCCCGATGCATAGAGAATGAGATACTAATGTATCTAAGGAGGAATAATAAAACCAAGCTGGAGGTGTCCATAGACGAACCCCTCAATGTGGATTGGGATGGAAATGAGCTGCTATTGTCCGATATCCTCGGAACCGAGGAGGATGTCATCTATCGTAATATTGAAGAAGAGGTGGATCGGAAGCTTCTCCGTAAAGCACTATCGAAGCTATCGGAGAGGGAGCGAATTATCGTGGATCTAAGATTTGGTCTGAATACCGAAGACGGAAATGAGAGAACCCAGAAGGAGGTCGCTGATCTTCTAGGAATCTCACAATCATATATATCTAGACTTGAGAAAAAAATTATAAAGAGATTGAAGAAGGAAATGGTACGTTTTGAATAGTTTATATATATGGTAATTATTTCTTCTTGAACAATCGTATAAAGAGTACCCAAAAAGTGAATCATTATGAATAACAAATCACAAGAACTATGCCATTTGTTCAAGTGATGTATTAGTTAAATGATAATGATTCGGAGGTTTCGTCTATGGCTCTTTATAAGGTTGAGATTTGCGGTGTTAATACATCGAAGCTGCCATTGTTAAAAAACAATGAAAAGGATGAATTGTTTCAAAGAATATTGAAGGGGGATAAGGAGGCAAGGGAGCTCTATATCAAGGGCAATCTTAGATTAGTTCTCTCTATAATCCAGAGATTTTCCAATAGCAACGAGAATGTGGATGATTTATTTCAGATTGGCTGCATCGGATTGATGAAGGCAATTGATAATTTTGATATAACCCAGAATGTTAAGTTCTCTACCTATGCGGTTCCTATGATTATAGGTGAAATCCGCAGATATCTACGGGATAATAATGCCATTCGTGTCAGTCGGTCTCTTCGGGACACTGCATATAAGGCTATCTATGCCAAGGAAGCTCTAGTTAGAAAAAATGAAAAGGAGCCTACCATCAGCGAGATCGCCCAGGAGATAGGAATCAGTAAGGAGGATATTGTCTACGCCTTGGATGCCATTCAGAGTCCGGTATCTCTCTATGACCCTGTCTATGTGGAGGGTGGAGATGCCCTCTATATCATGGACCAGGTTAGTGATAAGAAGAACCGTGAGGAGAACTGGATCGAAGAGATATCCTTAAAGGAGGCAATGGATAAGCTCTCTGCTAGAGAGCATAATATCATAAAGCTCCGTTTCTTCGAGGGCAAGACGCAGATGGAGGTTGCAAAGGAGATTAACATCTCCCAGGCTCAGGTAAGCCGCCTAGAGAAATCGGCTCTGAAGAATATGAAAAACTATCTTGGATGATAACGATCAGTGAAAGTCGTTGAGCCTAAGAAATGATATGATACTGGAGTCAAAAGCCATCTATACTATACCGTACATCTGGATATATATAAGAAATAACATCTTATGTTTTGAATATAATCTTTCATTATTAGTCAAATCATGATAAACTTTACTAGTGTTTCTATTAACATAAACACGGAGCAAAATATAGATCCTTAGGATCATCATGATAAATGGGAGAGATGTAAATGAGAGATAAAATGTTGGCACATTTTCAAGAAATATTCGGTGATACTGAGGGTGTAAAGGTATACTTCGCACCTGGTAGAGTGAACCTAATCGGAGAACACACCGATTATAATGGAGGGCATGTATTTCCCTCTGCCCTTACCATAGGTACCTATGCTGCAGTAAGAGTTCGTAAGGATCGGAGCTTACGCTTTTTTTCCGCGAATTTTATAGAGGAAGGGGTAATCACTTCATCCTTGGATGAGTTGATTTATCATAGAAAGGATGTATGGGCAAATTACCCCAAGGGTGTACTTTGGGCATTTGCCCATCATTCTGTTCATGGAACTACGGAACAGAAGGCTTCAAACAGGGTAGATAATAAGGAAACTACTTTGGATACAATAAACATGGAGACGGATGATAATCTGGTTCATCAGATACAGGCATCTGATCTTCAAGACATCAACTATGGAATGGATATCGTATACTGGGGCAATATACCAAACAGCTCTGGCTTATCCTCTTCTGCCAGCATCGAGGTGCTGACGGCTTATATTATGAAAGATATGTATCAAATGAACATTAGCCTCAGGGACATATCTTTGTTATGTCAATTTGCTGAGAATAAATTCATCGGCGTGAATTGTGGAATTATGGATCAGTTTGCTATAGCGATGGGGATAAAGGATAATGCAATCTTTTTAGATACCTCAAATCTTCAGTATGAATATGCTCCTATTGAATTGGGGGATGCCAAGCTAGTCATTGCTTGCAGCAATAAAAAACGAGGACTGGGAGATTCCAAATATAATGAACGAAGAAGTGAGTGCGAGGAAGCCTTAGCCAGGTTAAAATCAGTTGTGAATATCAAATCCCTGGGGGATCTTACCGAGGAGGAATTTGAATTACATAAAGATGTTATTGTTGAGGATACTTTGATCCGTCGTGCAAGGCATGCAGTCTATGAAAATCAGCGGACCGTCCGTGCGGTGAAAGCGTTGCAAGTAATGGATTTGGCTACCTTTGGAAAGCTGATGAATGATTCCCACGTATCCCTTCGAGATGATTATGAGGTTACAGGAATCGAGTTAGATACCCTTGTGGAAACCGCCTGGAAGCAGGAGGGTGTAATTGGTGCCAGAATGACCGGAGCTGGCTTTGGGGGTTGTACCGTAAATATCGTTAAGAATGCTTCGATTGATCACTTTATTGACGAGGTTGGTAAGGTATATGAGGAGAAAATCGGCTATAAGGCTGATTTCTATGTGGTGGAAATCGGGGATGGGCCGAAGGAGATTTAAGAAGGTATACAAGGTTTGAAAGTTGATTGATTCTTTGAGGTGTAGATGAGTTTCATTGGTTTTAAATAGAGAAGATATCGGATAATGGGAAAGCATATATATGGTCATTTATGGCTATGTATATGCTTTTTTTAATGATAATTATTCTATATCCATAACCGACAGCATGTCCAATAAAAGGACTAATTGCAAAAGTAATGCCAGAGGTAATACCACAACCTACACGTATGATATCCATGGAAATCTTATAATAGAATCCGTAGGAAATGAAAGTATAGGATATGAAGCAGTCACCTATACCTACGATAAGAATAAAAAC
>CAYMLE010000223.1:0-3294 GCA_964391115.1 uncultured Herbinix sp.
TGTTATCGCACAAAAACATTATGCAAATAAATTTAAATATAAAAATAGAAAATAGAATGAAGATTATAAAATATATATAAAATAAATAACAAAAGTAAGCAAACAAGGGAAAGAAAAAAGAAAATATCGCAAATAGCTTGACTTTTTTCAGATATTTATTAGAATAAACATAGTGATTAATAAAACTATGCGTAAAACATGATACGTATTAGTTTAAAAATAAATTGCTAGGAGGTAACAAAATGGCTGATTTTGCAGTACTTAATTTTAATGTAAGAGAGAAGGTTAGTAAGTCTGAGAATAAAGTTCTAATGAAGAATGGTTATGTATTGGGGAATATTAATAACAAAGGTACAGAATCCATCTCGATTGTACTAAAGAGGGACGAATTTCGGAAGACCTTAAAACAATATGGCCGTAATGCAGTTCTTAAGCTAGAGGGCGCAGATAACAATAGTTATCATGTGATGGTTAAAGATATCCAAACCAGTCTTAAGGATTATGACGTCCATCATGTTGATTTTCAGCAGGTACAGTTAACGGAGAGGGTAAGAGCCGATGTGGCTCTAAAATATATCGGTACAGAATTCCTTGAACCAAAACGACTCATACTAAACCGGTTAATGGATTCCGTTCCTGTTACTGGCCTTCCCCAGGATATTCCTGAGGTTATTGAGTTTGATGTATCGAAACTTGAGGGTGGGAGCAATATCTTGATTAAGGATCTTGCCTTCCAAACCGACATTAAGTCGGAGCTAGAGGATGACCAGTTGCTTGGCTCTATAATCGAAGCAAAGGGTATGGATAAGGATACAACGGAAGAAGATGGTATGGTAGAGTAGAAGAAGTATAGTATACGGATTCTTTGGAAAAGACATGATGAGTTATAAACGTTCTTAATTGTATTACAGTTAGGGGGTTTGTTTCCGCTTCATGTCTTTTTTTAATGGAACGAGGATTTTGTGGTTTCTGTAAGCGGCCTGTACTGCCGGCAGGATATAGGGACAAAATACGCATTGCCTAAAAGTGTAAAATGATGGTAAGATATAACTTGATGGAAAGTATGTATCGGAGGAAGGTGAAGTCCTTGTTTTATGAGAAGAAGATACCACAGAATAAGGTAGTGAATATGAAGGCTCTTCGAACAAAACATATTGGCCTCCTTGTGTTATGTCTATTGTATTATGTCTGGATTGCTTTCTTGATCAGTTGGCCAAAGAATATATCCATAGGGAAGATGATTCCTGCTATTCCTTACGGGAATTTTATTCTTATTATTAGTATTATAGCTGCAAGTTTGTTCCTCCATCCAGCAAAAGCAAAATGGTTGTCGTATCCCATATTGGTTGGTGTATGTGTCCTGACGATAATATTTACAATATTACTTATATCCTCAAGCTTATCTGGGTTATGGATTGCAATCGGAGTGGGAGTTTTATTGGGATACATTCATGTAAGCCTCCTTATTCTTTTTGTGTTTACTCTGAACAATACAGAAAAATTCTATACTACGGTTTTAGGAAGTATTATAGTGCAAGTAGTTATGTTATATAAGAAGAGATTTGTAATAGAAGGATATTTGAATTATGTAGACCATTTGTTTGTGATGCTATTATTGACTGCTATCATCGTGATGATAATACTACTTAAGCGTTATTTTGTTGCTACCGATTCAAAACCATCCTGTGATACAAAAGTAAATTCAAGAATTTGCCTCATCTGTATATTTAGCGGCATTTATATCGCTATAAGCTTTGGAGTCATCAGAGGAGTTGTAAATTCCGGTGCTGGCATATATGGAAATTGGATATTTACGACCTATTATCTTGGCGGACTGGCCGGCTGTCTGCTTTATGTGGCGATTTATATGTTCTGCAAAAAACCAATTATTTTGGTTGGTAATGTTACCTTTGGCTGCATTGCCTTAGGAATACTGTGCTATGCCTTCGTTGACTTGCTGTCAGTCATGGCAATCGTCTTTTCTATACTAACCGGTATAGGCTGTGGAATGGGGATAATTAATGTTTTGTATATCATAACCGTGGTAGCAAAAAAATATAATAGTATTCGTTATCTGCGCTTATCAATTCTATGGGTTGGTGCCGGAGGAGGAATCGTTAGTCTAATAATAAACATGGTGCTTCGTGGTATCAATAATAAAGGACTAATGATCATGGCTGCCTTGATATCCGCAGTGTTTCTTTTATTGTTTATGATGATTTCTCCCGTACTGACAGAGGGGATTTATTATAATGATTGGGTAAAGGCTTCCGAGGAGATGGATGTTGATATTAAACCCTGTAGCATTTATGAACAGTATCACTTGAGTACGAGGGAAATAGAGGTTATTCAATTACTTCTTGAGGGATATACGCTTCGACAGATATCTGCAATTCTTTCCCTTGCCTATTCCACAATTAATACATATTGTACATCAGCTTACCGTAAGCTGAGTATTAACAGCCGTATCCAGCTGTTGTTGTTATTTAAGGAGCATATGAACAAAGCCTAATTATGACTTGATTACATTCAATGGATTATAGATAGATTACGGATACAGGTCTGGGAGATATAGTGGAGGCAGGTAAGGAAGAGATAGTCAGTAGAAGTGATCCAAATATGACATTGGAAGGTGAATAATGAGATGAGGCAACTGAAAAATATGTTTCGTAAACAACAAAACAATGTAGTTGTTTTATCTTTACGGAAGAAAAATCTACCCTACCTATTTATTTGGATTTTTTATTATGCCTGGGTTGTAACTTTTACAACCTGGTGGACAGCCTCCCCGGTAACGGAAAAGGTGTTTGATTCCGGGTTACGAAGCTTAATACACTCCATTAACCTATTATCCTCTGCGGCCTTCGTTTTTATCATAAGAAAAGAGTGGTTTGTAAAAGCCTCCAGAATCGGGGCAGTTTTGATCATAGCAGGGATGAGCCTATTTCTTATTATCCCGCAGGAGGGGATACAGTTAGTTACTGTGATCTTTATTGGAATAACCCTCGGTATCGTAAATATCAGTATATTAATACCCTATGTATTTGTACTTAATAATACAGAAAAATTCTACTCTGTCGTGGGCAGTCATGTTTTGATTAACCTTATCTTATTACTGCAATTTGGGTTACTTCGTAATCAGACTTTGGGACAGAAAGAACATTTGATTACTTTCTTGCTCCTTATTATACCCTTAAGTGCTACCATTTTCTTTAAGAATAGCAGTCTTGATACCAAGAAGCAGGAAGCTGAGAGCCCGCCGTTTAAGTCTAGAATTTATCTATCCCTGGCTTA
>CAYMLE010000224.1:0-3287 GCA_964391115.1 uncultured Herbinix sp.
ATGGCTTCTTGTAGCTGATTATCCTTTTCTACCGGTACCGGAATCTCTTTCTTCATATCCTCACTAAGTTCTACCTCAACATCTGGAACAATACCGGTTCCGTGAATGTTTCTGCCCTTCGGTGTGTAATATTTTGAAATCGTCAATTTGACTGCTGTTCCATCGTTTAGGGGTATTACTTTCTGAACAATTCCTTTTCCGAAGCTAGTGGTTCCCACTATGGTTCCAATCTCATAATCCTGAATTGCTCCAGCGAATATTTCCGATGCGCTCGCAGAATTGCCATTGATCAATACTGCTACGGGGATATCAATCTTATCGGGATTTTCAGCATCCTCCTCTAGGCGATTACCGTATTTATCTTCGGTATACACAATCAACCCCTCCGGAAGGAGCCGGTCCAGAATAGCTACTACAGAATAGAGAAGTCCGCCAGGATTATCACGAACGTCCACAACCAAGCCTTTAATACCTGATTTTTGTAATTCCTTCAATGCAGTACTAAACTGAGAAATCGTGATTTCATCAAATTCTGTGATCATGATATATCCAATTTGATCGGACAATAGCTTATGCTCAACGGTCGGTACCTTTATCTCCTGTCTGGTTATGTTAAAATCCAAAGGATCAGCATGGCCTTCTCGAATGATCGAAATATTGACCTTCGTACCTTCAACACCCTTCATCCGGCTAACCACCTCAGTGAGATCAACTCCGGTAACTTCTTCCTCTTCCACCTTGTAGATAATATCTCCAGGTAAAATTCCTGCCTTATAAGCCGGTCCTGTTGAAAATGGCTTTACTATAGTAATAATTCCGGTTTTCACATCCTGACTCACATAAGCACCAATTCCATGATAGATCCCAGAGGAGCTTTCCATCAAGGTTTTATATTCCTCTTTTGTATAATAAGTAGAGTAGGGATCCTTCAGGCTGCTCATGAAGCCTTTGTATATGCCGTCGGCATAAGAACCAGATTCTACATTTTCTAAATAATAATTATCCACTAACTTTTCTAAAAATGCTAGTTTTGAAACAATTTCATTAAATTGCTGTTCTTCTGTCAGATCTGTCGTTTCCTGAGCACCGACCACTGGATCCGGGCCAGATGATGATTTTTCATCATTTAAGAACAGAAGAACACTTCCGGCCACTAGGAATATCAGCACTGCTCCAAAGAGCCCCGACAGAACACCGGTCGTAAAATTCTTTCTCATATCCGTCCTCCTCTTAGCGTCGAACAATGCCAGGTCATATCCGCATATTAACGGGACTCAATATGTTTAATAATCTAGCTGTTCCATATACTTCATATATTTTACTACCATCAGTGCAATCTTAAAGGTAATTGCATCCTCAAAGATTCGCAGATCAAGGTTTGTGCTTTTCTGCAGTTTATCCAGACGGTATACTAAAGTATTTCTGTGGATGTACAGCTGTCTTGAGGTTTCAGACACATTCAGGCTATTCTCAAAGAACTTATTGATTGTAGTCAGAGTCTCATCATCAAAGTCATCGGGAGATTTGCCCTCAAAGATTTCCTTAATAAACATCTTACACAAAGGCATCGGTAGCTGATAAATCAATCTTCCAATTCCCAGATTATTGTATGCCACCACATTCCGTCCGCTGTAGAAGATCTTACCCACATCCAAAGCCATCTTAGCTTCCTTATAGGATCTCGATACATCCTTAATTTCGCTAACTACGGTACCATAGGCAACATGAACCTTGGTCATCGCCTCTGTATTCAACATATCAAGGATAACTTTCGCTGTCTTATTGAGGTCTTCATAAGTCTCATTCTGCTTAACCTCTTTTACCAAGATGATATTCTTTTCATCAACAGCAGTGATAAAATCCTTTGTCTTAGTAGAGAAGAGACTTCTAACGGTCTCCAGAGCATTGGCATCTTTCTCGTGCTTTGTCTCGATGATATAAACTACTCTTCTTGCCTCGGTATCGATGTGAAGCTTCTTCGCCCGATTATAGATATCAACCAGCAACAGATTATCCAATAGTAAGTTCTTGATGAAATTATCCTTATCGTATCTCTCTTTATAAGCCACCAACAGGTTTTGTATCTGGAAGGACGCAATCTTTCCAATCATAAATACATCTTCACTGTCACCCTTTGCGAGAATCACATATTCCAGCTGATGCTCATCAAAAACCTTAAAAAACTGATATCCTTGAATCGCCTGGCTGTCCGCCGGTGAAGATACAAAAGATAATACCGCATTCTCATATTGTTCCGCGTTGTCAATCGTAGAAGCTAGAACTTTCCCTTCTGTGTCAAGGACGCAGATGTCAATTCTAGTGATTCCCTTCAAGCCGTCGATTGTATTTTGAAGAATTTGATTGGAAATCATATAAACACTCCTTTTTCTATATTATATTTTTATTTTCTCTTTAAATACATAGATACAAAACTAATTTTATCATTGAAATAGTGAAAAGTAAACTAATTTTATAAATATTTCATAATTTTTTTCGTACATTTGTATCAAATAAGTATTTTTTGAAATTTGTTTAGTAACAAAACTATTCACACGCAGGTGGTTTCGGTGGAGTTATTCCCCCACAAAAAATAGAAGGAGCAACCATGTGATTGCCCCTAATCATTATTGATTTATGATACTTTTTTCTCCAGTTCATCAACTATATTGAGGGCCATGTCAAGTAATGCACTTGTAGATTACTAAGAAAAAAAGGGAGCACAATGTGCTCCCTGATTATATATAATATTAGTTTGTGATAACCTGCTCAGTTTCTTTATCAAAAACATGAAGCTTAGACATATCAAATGCAATCTTTAATGTGTCATCCGGTCTTGCAGTAGTACGAGGATTTACACGGGCAGTAACATCCAGTGTTTCATCTACAGCGAAGTATAAGAATACTTCTGCACCTAACAGCTCGTATACCTTAACAGTTGCTTCGATTACGCTATCCGGAGAACTGCTGATGAACATCTCTTCATCATGAATATCTTCTGGACGAATACCGATGATAACTGTCTTCTCATTATAACCACCATCAATAACTTTCTTAGCCTTAGCTTCAGGAAGTTTCAGAGTATGGTTGTTGAAGGTTACGAAAACATCTGCACCCTTCTTAACAACAGTAGCCTCGGTAAAGTTCATCTGAGGGGATCCCATGAAACCTGCAACGAATAGATTCTGAGGTCTATCGTATAAGTTCTGAGGAGTATCTACCTGCTGAACCAGACCATCCTTCATAACTACGATTCTGGTACCCAGTGTCATAGCCTCTGTCTGGTCATG
>CAYMLE010000225.1:0-3185 GCA_964391115.1 uncultured Herbinix sp.
TTAAAGAAGTAAATGGTCATGCTTCCAACCAGGGAGGCTTGTATACTGCTGAAGACATAGTAACTGGAGAATACATAACAGAAACAGGTATACATGGTATCGGGACATGGTGCTTTACAGCCAGGGATGAGGAAGAGAAAAATCAAATTATTGGAGATAAGGGCAAAATTGTGTTTTCTACCTTTGGGGAAGAGCCAATCCAAGTATTTGTAGAAGGCAAAGAAATGCAGATACCTGTCAACAACCCCTACCATATTCAACAGCCCCTGATACAGACCATAGTAAATGAACTCTTAGGTAAAGGAAAGTGTCCAAGTACTGGCATCAGCGCTGCTCGAACCAGCTGGGTAATGGATAAAATGACCGGTAAGCTTTAAAGATTGCGGACAAGTAAGAACAAGAGGAGACAGATGCTTATGAGTATAGAAAAATCATGTGGAGCCCTTGTATACAGGGACTCAGACAGAGGCCTTGAATTCCTGGCTGTGCAAAGTAAGGCAAGCGGTGACTGGGGGCTTCCCAAGGGACATGTGGAAAAGGGTGAAAGTGAAGAGGAAACGGCAATGAGGGAGGTCCTGGAGGAAACCGGCATTAGTATTATCCTTGACCATGATTTTAGATCAAGAGTGGAATACATCCTGCCCAATGGAAGACCGAAAGAGGTTGTTTACTTCATCGGCAGAGCATTGGATAGTGCTGTTAGTATTCAGGAAGAGGAGATAAGGGAATCAAGGTGGCTTTCCTATGATGATATGATAACAACATTGACTTATGACGAGATTAAAGAGGTATTGAAAAGAGCTGCAAGTTATTTATGTAAATAAAAGAGGAACAAAAAACGGGATCACCTGCTTATATGGGTGATCCTGTTTTTTATCATTATTGCTTGTATTTAGGCCTTTAATCTGGCTTATAGCGCATCCAGTTGCTTGCTTATTATTCTGCCAGGAGAACGGTGAGGGTGTTTTTAGAGTTTTTAGATAAATGAAGGATTTTAGAAATATAAGGTGAATTTATTCATTTATACTGTTTTTTGGTATTTCGCATTCAATTCTTTTTATAGAAGTTTTTGTGTAATGCATTGTATTAGGGGAGGGTAATTAGTGCTATTATTTTATCTATCTGTTATTGACACTTTGGAAGGAAAGACACAGTTTGAATTGTTGTATGAGAAGTATCGTTGGTTGATGTACAAAACAGCATACAATATTCTTCGAGAACATCAAGCTGCTGAGGACGCAGTCCATGATGCATTCATGAGGATTGCCTTGTCTTCAAACAGTATAGATGATGTAGATTCCCCCAGGACTAAAAACTTCCTGGTAATTATAACTAGAAACATCAGTTTAAATATGTACAAGAGAAGAAAACGAATAGATTTGTCTAATATAGGGATTGAAAGATCAAGCGTGGCTGGAGTGGATAATCATATCATTGAGAAGGAATCCTACAATGAATTGGTCAACGAAATATTGAAGTTACCGGGGAAATATGCCGATGTTCTTTTTCTAAGGTATGACAACGAATATAGTATTACAGAGATAGCTAAAATGCTCAATATGTCCTATGCAAATGCCCAAAAAACCATAGAAAGGGCCAGGGAATCTTTAGATAAAAGACTCTATGATAAAGAAGGTGAGCTTATTGCCAGAAAGATACACAAATGAAGATTTAAAAGAAGCACTGGCGAAAGCCAGAGATATCAGGTTACATGCGATTAATCAACTGGAAGTAGAACATGAATTTTCTGCCCGGTTCAATCAAAAGATGAATCAATTGATCAAGGCTGAGAGTAAGCCTTATTTCCCATTGCTTAATACCCAATGGAAACGCATTGTTGCATTGTTGGCAGTCATAATTATTTTGGGTATTACTACTGTTGCCTGTGTACCGGTACTGAGAAATAGGTTTTATAAAATGATTGAAGATATCTATGAAAAGTACTCAAGAATTTCCTTTGAAAAAACTCATGAAGATCATTTGGACATAGGCCCGTTTGTTGAGTATGGATTTACAGAGGTCCCGGAAGGATTTGAACTAATTGAAAAAATTGTACAGGACTACTATGTTTCTGTCACCTATACTAGTAATGGCAGAGATCTTGTCTTTCGTCAGATGCTTATGGAGGATAGTAAATTCATTATTAACACAGAAGATTCTAAGTTGAAAGTGATTTGTCTAGATGGAGTTGAGAGGCATTATTTAGATAACGAAGAGTCCAGGATGATTTTTTGGTATGATGATCAATATGTATTTGTAGTATCAGGAAATATTGGGGAAAGTGATATTGTGTCTTTAGCAAAAAATGTTTCGACCATAAAATAGAAAATATAACTATTTTATAATAAAGTGTCGTATTTAGTCCCTCCCAATTGTTATATTAGAAGAATATGAATTTTAAAGGAGGCGCAATCATGTACAAAGGAAGAAAAGCTATCATTATGGCAATTGTTATTCTACTGCTTTCTCAGAGTATCGGCTATGCATTGGCGAATGAAGTAAAAGATGATAATCCTATCCAACCATATTTTACTTATCTCTTTTTTATCCAAAGCTTCCTAGGATCTGATGGAGATATCCATTGTTCTGCTCAGTCTTCACCAAGTGTTACCCACGGAGCAATTGAAGTAACTCTGCAGCGAAAAGTACTGCTTTGGTGGTCCTCAGTCCAAACCTGGGAACAGGACTATACAGGTAGCTATGGTTCCTTATATAAAAAAGCTACCCTTGAAAGCGGTAATACATATAGATTGAAAGCTACTTATACAGTATATGCCAATGGAGAAAGCGAATCCTTTACCGATTATAGCAATGAGGTAACAAAATAATAGCCATCAGTTCTCATATATTTTTCATAATATGGAATGTATCCAAACATAATAATAGATATAAGTCTCGGTGCTCAAAGAAATATTTGGAGAGTCTTAGAGATGGTAGATGATGGCATAGATATGAGTGAAGGTTATAACACTAAGCTGGAATGGAAGATGGTAGAAGACGAATTATACAGGCTATGTATAATAATGTTGGACTTGTTAGAAAAGTTGAAAGACGGTGGAATAATAACTGAAAAAGAGTATCAAGACAAAATAAGAATAAAGACGGAATTTGTAAACCGCTATAGACACAGCAAATTATAAATACAGATCAAAAGTAAATCACAGGACCAGATGGTCCTGTGATTT
>CAYMLE010000226.1:0-3174 GCA_964391115.1 uncultured Herbinix sp.
TACAAAGCTATACATTGTATTACCTCCATTATGTCAATTTATACTTTATTTATGTCCTTACATTTATTTCTTTAATAAATGTTCTTTCATTTATGCTTAGTTATTATGCTCTTTCATTTATTTCTCTCGAATAGTGGTAAGGCCAAAAACGCTACCGATAACACCAAGTATCACGCTGATGGTGGGTAGCAGGATTGCTATGTTATTAATCAGCTCTTGCTTGGGTGGCAGCGGTATAAAGGAGATTGTACTGCTAATGTTGTTATAGAAACCATTCAACAAAAATATCAACATAAGGGTTGCCATTATACCACCTAAAAGAACCAAAAGAACTCCATATATCAGATAGGGTAATCCCAGAAAGCCCTTCGATGCACCCAGAAGACGTAGGGTGTTTATCTGGTCCTTATTATTATAGATCCCCTGACGAATCATATGAGATATTATAATACTCGTAGTAATACCTACTGCCAACACGATTAGGTATCCCAGTAGCTTAATCCCACCGGTAATCCTCTGGATCTGTTCCAGAACTTCACGATTATCACGAATGTATTCAATTCCTTCCAGTTCCTTCACCTGATCTGTGATATGTTCCATCCCATCAATGGATATTCCCACCTCGACATATGCCTCGAAGGGATTCTGATCGAAGAGATCAAGAATTTCCGCTTCCTCCTTTAATACTTCTTTCATTTGCTCCATAGCTTCTTCTTTGCTAACGAGACGAGCCTCTTGTACACCCTCAAGCCCTTGAATTTGATCCACGAGAGCTCCGACTTCTGTAGTCGTCATATCATCATAAAGATAAGCGCTTATTTCAGCCTCATTCGAGAGCATGGCCACCAATTGATTCCCGGCAGCCGTACCGGCAAATACAAGCCCTAGTAGGAACAAAACCAAGCCAGTCCCAAGAAGGGAGATGAGATTTGAAAAGAGATTCAGCCGAAGGATGTTACCAGTTTCCTTTACAAAATAACCGATATTATAAAGATAGCTCTTCATCTTTTATCCCCTCCGCTCTATGGTTACTTCACCACGATTAACATAAAGGAATGTGGCATCCTGCTCATCCTCAATCAGATGGGTTGCATGGGTAGTTATGATTACTGAGGTGTCCACATCCTTGAAGGATTTGAGTAAGTCCAATATAATTCTGGCATTTTCCTGGTCCAAATTACCGGTCGGTTCATCTGCCAGTATCAATTTTGGCTTGCGGGCAATTGCTCTAGCTATGGAGATTCTCTGAGCTTCACCCCATGATAGATTCTCGACCATGGATTGCTTTTTGTGCGCTAAGCCAACCCGTTCAATGGCAGAAATTGCTTCCATCTTCATATGCTTTGGAGAAATCCCAAGAAACCGCATACCAATCATGATGTTTTCCAAGGCTGTCCTTCCCTCAATCAACTTGAACTCCTGAAACACAGGCCCAATTTTTCTCCTAAGCCTCCGTATTTTTCTGGTGTCACCCTTTAAGATTGGCTGCCCCATAACATTCAAAGTACCCATAGTGGGATACTCCATACCCATTAAAAGCTTGAGAAGGCTGGTCTTGCCAGAACCACTAGGGCCAGTTATGTATACCAATTCCCCTGCCTTTAGCTCCAGATTAACTTCCTTAAGAGCAATCGTATTGTCCTGATATGTTAAAGATACATTCTTCGCTTCTATCATACCTACCCTCCCGGTTAAGTTGTTTTGTATTCATAGCCTTAGTTCTATTACTATGGCAATGCATATCTTGTAGCGATCTACTGCTTTCAAAAAGATTAGAATGGGAAGCCAACCTTAATCGTAAACTCCAAGACGCCATCCTTTGCTATCACATCACTTAGAATAATATCAATTGTAACCAGATCGCCGGCTACCGCCTCAAAGTCGATAATGAAAGGGCCTTCCTTAAATAACTCTGCAATCGATTCCTCTTCTAGCGGCATTCCATAGAAGCTCCCACTTTCTACTTCATATAGCAGAGCACTCTTGCCAAGGACATTAAAGTTACCTACCAGAACCAGCTTCTTCTCTGGTACCTCAAGAATGATCTGATCGGAATTAAATCGAAAGACAATTTCCGGTAGAGTCGAGTTCTCCTTTAAAACACGATTAAACGTTTCATCACTAACTGACCCTTTGACGCTTAAGAAACTAAAACTTAGATTCATATCCTCCATCGTAAAATGTCCTTCCCCAATAATACGAGAAAACTCCTCTACAATGGATGAAAAGATGTTTTTTAGATCCTTCCACATAAGTTCGAGACTATTCAAATGCTCCTCATACAATACCTTCTGCTCCATAAGCTGGGATAGATAATCCTCCTGTTTTTGCTTGATTTGATGCTTTGCTTCCAGTGATTGTCGATGGGCAAGTACCTTTTGCTCCAGAAGCAGCTGTTTATCATCCAGCCTTTGCTTCTCTTCTATCAGAATTTCCTTCCTACCTTCGATCGAATCTAGTAATTCGCTTACATTTCTCGATATATCTTTTATTAAGCTAATATTTCCTAAAAATGTTGATAAATCCTCTGATTGTAATAGGATCTCTAGGTAAGATGCTGGTCCCCCTCTTTGATAACTGATCAAGACCTGTTCTAATAGGTTAAGCTCCTTATTATACTCCGATTGTTCCCTATGAAGAGAGGACTCCAGCTCATCAATCTGACTATGTAATTCTTCAATCTCACCGGTCAGTCGTAATTCCTCTCGTTCCATTTCTTCGATTTCCTGGGTTAGGGTGAATAATTGCTCTAAGGTCTCCTGTTCCTCCTCCGTAATCCCTTCCAGCTTCTCCTGAGCCTCAGTAATCGGCTTAACTTCTCCAGATACTTGATGAGAGGACAAGGATATCACTATAATGAAAATGGTTGTCCATAAACCAATTGTTTTTAATCTATGATATATCCTCATATGACCTCCTAGGATTATGATTACAATATTACCCTTTCTTACTATCTTCTAGTATACTAAAGATAATTCATGTTAACAAGTTGACAAAATTAATAAATCGAAATTTTATGACAAAATTAATCAAAATTTATAATTGTAATATGGTTATTCCTATCACAAGCAGTCACTTTCTTAACGATGAACTTCCTCTATATCTATAAGAAAAGGCAGAGGTTATTGTCAGAAACGAAGGGAAATCTCCGCCAATGACAAATAACCTCTGCCT
>CAYMLE010000227.1:0-3152 GCA_964391115.1 uncultured Herbinix sp.
AAACTGTGAACAAGATTTGTTTATGGTGAGAGGCACCCACTTATTTCTTTTGTGCAATTGTTGTAAATGAAGCTTTACCATCCAAATATCCTATTACTGCCTGTAATCTGGCTGAAGGTGTTACACTTCTATTCCCAGACAAAAAATATGCTCTTCCTTATGATAAACAGTTTTATTATTTAAACTGTCTATCTTAAGGGCAATGTCATTAAGTTAAGCAAAAACAGAACGCTTACATCGATAAAACAGATGTAAGCGTTGTATTTTTATTTTTACTGGGCATATAAAAAATCAAAAAGACTTGACAAATAGTCAAAAATTTGCAGCTCCGATGTAATGGTCCTTGACTTTCCGTCTCATACGCTGCTGTAGCAGGTATACTTCCCATACACAAGCAAAGTATGAGCATAAAGCTTAGTATTCTTCTTGACATATTTTTTTCTTCCTTTAATTATTTCTATGTAAATTATCACAATAGTATACTCCAACTTACTCCTCTGTCTTTAAAACATAGACAGCTTCTCCTTCAATAATGTCATAGTTCTCTTTCAGAGGTGTTTGCCTATCTATACAAAAGGCAGGACGCACCCCTGCTTCCTGATCCGCAGTACAAGTACCGATAACCTGCGAACCCAATACAACCACTAAGTAGGACTCCCATAACTCAGGCGTTCTCGTCCAATAAGAACGAGCTATTCCATCTGTCGTATACGCTTTTTTCTCTTCAAACACTTTATCCTTAAAATAACTTAACGGCTCTCCTTCTTTTGTTGTTATATTACCATCCATTCCTTCGATACCGAGTTCAACAGAGGAAAGCAAAAAAACTTTTCTGTTTATCTCATGTGTTTTATAATTCCACTCATCCTAGGCTTCCTTATCCGTTACCGTAATTGTGCTCTCCACGACAGATTCTATTGTAACCTCACTGAGAGAATTCAGAAAATCCGTATTTAAATACTCATCAACACTACTCTCTTCATAGTAAGAACCGTACTCTGCAAACGCCCATGTATTATCGTGTTCTTTATACTGCATCATCTCCGGTAAAACATTCTGACGAAGCACCAAAACATTTCCATTATAATTGGAATCAAGCACCAAATAAGGTACATATTCGTTTGATTCCTTTAGATAAATAATGTAATTCTTCTTCTCGTTATCATACGCAATATGCTTCAAAGTTATAGTTTTATTTATTCCACATCCATGCATCGACAACAACAATAACATCAACACCCCCATTAATATCGCTCTTCTTTTTTTCATTCTGTCCCTCTTTCTCCAAATAAATATCTATTCATCCATCCATAAATTTATCTTTTGAAGTAAAAAAACCAGAATTCTTTTATTTTCAATAACCATTTGTGCCTGACAGGCCATGCCAGGCTTCAGATTGCTTTCCTGTCCCTTTGAATTATACAATTTATTATTATCCAGTCTAGCTTCCACAAGATAGTAAGCCGATCCTGAATTACTATCTACTTTCAAATCCTCTGAAACATTAACAATTGTTCGGTCAGATAACCATACTCACTGTTGGGCAAGGCATAGACGTTGAACTTCACCTGCATGTCCTTCTTCAATTTACCGATGTCCTCATTGCTTACATATATATTTACCTTGAAATCACTGTCATTTTCGGGAATGATGCTAAGCACTTCTATTCCGCTTTGCAGAATGATGTTGCCTTCCACCAATTCAATATTACTGTTAACATTACCTGACATAGTCGCTTTTACCACAGCCGTATCTATCTTGGAATTTATTTTATCAATATTCGCTTCTAGCTCACTTTTTTTGTTTTGATATGTATCAATACTGCTTATTGTAGTAGCCAATTCATTATTTCGATACTGAGAGAGATTGCCTTCTATACCCTCCTCATCTACAACGATTTTCTCACCTTGAAGCTCTAAGCCTAGCTTATTTACTTCAAGTCTTGTGATTTTATCTTCTAGAGTATTGATGGCATTATCCAGTTCTATGATATATTGCAATTTAAAATTATCTAGTGAATCGTTGTGATGAGATTTGTTTGATGCAGTTTGAATCCATTCATGGAGAATTACGTAGAAGGATTTATTCGATTAACAAACCACAAAGCATCCTTCTTGATATTGATTCCACTCTATTTGCTACCTATGGTAACCAAGAAGGAAATGATTACAATCAACATTATAGTAATTATGGATATCATCCACTACTTGTGTTTGATGGATTGACTGGAGATTTATTAAAAGCAGAATTACGTTCTGGCAATACGTATACGGCCAAAGGTGCACCTAACTTTTTGTATCCACTCTTGATTGAACTACAAGAGGAGTATCCAGAAACAAGCCTATTCCTTCGTGGTGATAGTGGATTTGCTGATGTTCTAATGTATGAAAAGCTTGAAACAAATAAAACGTCATATGCCATTCGACTAAAAGAAAATGGACGCCTCCGAAAACTGGCTTCTGAATTAGAACAGGAACTTTACGAGAAGACAGTCCAGAATCAAATCGACTATGCCGTGGCATACGGTTCCATTTGTTTAAAATAGCTGCTAAGTTAACTCATTCAGCACGATATCTTAAGTTCAAACTCTGTAGTAGCTGTCCTTATCAAAAGCAGTTTATAAAAACATTAATTAACATTCAGAAATTAGATCCTAAGCTTGAATAATTGCTTGGTGAACATTGACAATCTGACATAAAATCAAACTTCCTAGGGGTAGTCTACCCTTTTTTAGGAAAAAAGACCGTCAGATTGACTCATTAAACAATCTTGAGTAGAGAATTTTAAACAACAACCTAATATCTATCAAGATGAATAATTCAGGTTAATGACTGTTTTTATTCATTAACCCTGTGATAATAAATCCAATAATTGCTCCTAATCCAAATCCAATACTAATAAAAATTGCATTGCTTGAAAATATTGCTACTATTGATCCTATTCCACCAACACATAACATACCTAATAAAACATATGATTTTCTAACTCTATTTGTCCAAATAGACTGGTCATCCTTTTTTTTATTATCTTTCATTCTTCCTCCCTTCTGTAAATATCCGTAGTGTCAAGTATGACATCCTATTTTTATTTCAAATCTTTTATATTACAGGAGTTACAAAGTTTTTTATGGCCTCTATTTTCACGTATAATAA
>CAYMLE010000228.1:0-3122 GCA_964391115.1 uncultured Herbinix sp.
TCGAAATCTTATGTTAAGTAAGATATAACATTAATTAATCCAAATTTATTGATCCCAAATTTTTTGATCCAAGATTCTTATCCAAGATTCTTAATCCAAGATTCTTAATCCAAGATTCTTAATCCAAGATTCTTAATCCAAGATTATTGATCTGGTTATATCTAATAGTGCTTCACACTGCATTGCTACTAGACTTATTCTGATTGACTTTTGCAATTGATACAACCCGTTATTTATTATCATGAATAGTTGAAGTTAATCTAATTTTATTTATTAGTAGTCAAAAATAGCGAATACATGATAAAGAGCCGGCTAGGTTTGTAGTAAATCATCAAACCTCAACTGGCTCTTGTTTTTTGTGTACTCACTTACGTTAAACAGGTGTACGTATAAGTAATAATTAACTCGTATTAGTGCTTTTCAAACAATCCTAAATGATAAGCATCTTCTAAATAATCCTAAATAATAAGCATCTACTTAATAATCATAAATGATGAGAGTTTCTTTTTAGTGATGTTGAATGATTAATATTACATCGTATAACTTTTAAGTCATCGATCATCAATGTCAATCTTATTGACCTTCAATATTTGCACTGTAATAGTCTTCGATCAGTTGGTCTAGGTAACCTTCATTTTGTTGACCAAATTCTATCATTAGTTGTTCCTTCATATGATCTGTCATTTGAATATAAATCAGCTCATCCGATAGGGTATCATCCTGAAGGGAGGTCATATAATCCTTTGTCAGGTGTTCCTTCAGCCATTCATTAATCTGTTCGGTTAATTGCTTCTCGTCGGCTATCTCAGCTTGAATTTTCTTAGCCCTTTGGTTTGTGGATATGGCTATATAGATGAAGAAGAGGAATAAGGCCCCCATAACAGTATTAGGGAAAGGACCATTTAGATAGGTTAAGGTTCCAATGAGATTCAAGATAACAAAGATGATACCGGCAATACCCATTAGTAAGAAGATCCATACCGTTGAATTATAGTCCTTATACTGATCCTCCTTCATAACGTAGGCGCTTGCTTTAATAGAAGAATCCTCCTCTATATCTTCCTCCTCCTCATTATCTGCCTCTATGTCTTTACTTTCTTCTTCCTTATTCCAGGAATCACTGTAAAGAGCTCTACCCGATTGGAAACTTTCCGTTATATCCGCATGGTCCGCGGAATTTGTATTATTCTCATTCTCGAGGGGAGAGACTTCAACACCTTCGTTTATGTAATTTTCATCGGTTGTATCCTTGGATTCAATCGGATCAGAATCAGTCGCCTTGGCATCAAGCTTCGTGGAATCAGCCTCAATTGAGCTGGATTCTGTGGAATTGGTATCCATGGAGTCGATTTCCATCGGGTCAGGAGCTTCTCTTACCTCTTCGGAGTTCTGAGCCTGTAGCTGCTTTTCGTGCTGTTCCCGTTCAACGAAGTAAAAAGCCTGATATAATTTTTTTGCTTGCTTCATCTGTCCATCCGGTACATACAAAACAAATACTTCATATTCCTCTTGATATCTTATTACAGACTTTAAGCCAGAATAATTGAAATAGTTCAGTAGTTTTTCTGCTACGGCTTTTTGTTCCGCCTGAAAAAATGGAACATATTCCTTCTCTGTGGTTAGCTCGTCAACCAGATCAACCTTACAGTCACTGCAGAGGGTATAACCTTCTTGAAATTCATTCTTACATTGAGGACACCAGGGCATAATATCAACTCCATTCTTTTCTTTTTCGTTCTTAAATCATAATAAGGGACATACTTGTTACATATTATCAATGGGTTGGCCTAAAGCAGCGAAACATCCTGGATAAGCCAGGTGGTATTCCTTATACAAGGAAAATCGTAATGCCTTTAAGTCAACCCATTCGGTCTCATATAAATCAATATGTGATAAGGAAGCAAGGATGTGTTTCAAACTTCTTCAATATCTTAAGCCATCCTTTAGAGCGATAAAATGTCGATTATTCAGCCATATAGCGGTGGTATGCCTTCTTACCCTTACGAACTAATAGGGCACCATCAGAATCAAAATCATTCGATGTAAATACCTTATCAAATTCTTCTACTTTAACATCGTTTACAGTAACACCACCCTGTTGGATGGTTCTTCTAGCATCGGAACGGGAGGCGGCAAGCTTAGAGTCGCACATCATAGTAATAAGGTCGATTCCATTCTCAAAGGTTTCCTTCGGATAGGTTGTGGTAGGGATGTCTTCCGATTTTACTCCACCTCCGAATAAGGCCTTGGAAGCCTCCTGAGCCTTTTGCGCTTCTTCTTCACCATGAACGATCTTTGTAACCTCATATGCTAGGACATCCTTCGCATGATTGATCTCGGCTCCTTCCAGAGCACCGAGTCTACGAACCTCATCCATCGGAAGGAAGGTAAGGAGTCCTAGACATTCCTCAACCTTAACATCTTCGATGTTTCTCCAATATTGATAGAATTCATAAGGAGAGGTCTTCTCTGGATCCAGCCAAACAGCACCCTTCATGGTTTTACCCATTTTAATGCCTTCACTTGTGGTCAGAAGCTTGAAGGTAAGTCCATAAGCTGGCTTTTGCTCCTTACGGCGAATCAGGTCTACACCGCCTAAGATATTTGACCATTGATCGTTGCCACCGAGCTGAAGAGAGCAGTTGTATAGTTTGTTTAATTTCCAGAAGTCATAGGACTGCATTAGCATATAGTTGAATTCAAAGAAGGTGAGACCCTTCTCCATTCTTTGCTTATAGCAGTCAGCTGTTAGCATCTTATTAACGGAGAAATGGACTCCAATTTCTCTTAGGAATTCCACATAGTTCAGATCTAAGAGCCAGTCCGCATTATTTGCAATAATCGCTTTGTCGTTATCAAAATTAATGAATTTGGATAACTGTTCCGCGAAACGGTCCGCATTATGCTGAATGGTCTCTTTTGTCATAATGGAGCGCATGTCTGTTTTACCAGAGGGGTCACCGATCATGGTGGTTCCTCCGCCAAGTAAAGCAATTGGCTTGTGTCCAGCCTTCTGCATATGCATCATAGCCATTACAGTTAAAAAATGACCAGCAGTTAAGCTGTCAGCAGTTGCATCAAAGCCTATATAAAAGGTAACGGATTCCTTTCCTAAAATATCA
>CAYMLE010000229.1:0-3103 GCA_964391115.1 uncultured Herbinix sp.
CGGAATGCATTTTAGGCTACAGGAGAGAAATCATGCAGTAATCGATATAGACTCCGAGGAATTAACAGTTTCCGAAGCCATCACTTATTTATCTCAACAGGTTACGTTGAATGATATCTCTGTAACTGGACCCAATATCGATGAGGTGGTTACGCAGTTATATCATCAATACCAAATATAGTGATAAGGAAGAGAGAAGGTAGCTACTACCTTTTCATAATTCTTTATGCCCTTTTTTAGCATTACCTATGTCACGAATATCTATATTTGAGTTATGCTGATCAGGGCGGATGGAGGTAAAAATGAAACAATATCGATCTATGTTACGTATGAGATTTATCGCAGGATTGCAATATCGATCCGCTGCTATAGCTGGTGTGGTTACGCAATATGTCTGGGGCTTCATGGAGATTCTCATGTTTAAAGCCTTTTATGATGCTGATCCGGCTGCTTTTCCGATGAGTCTGGATGCTCTGGTTTCTTATATATGGTTACAGCAAGCCTTTTTAACTCTGTTTACAATTTGGCTCTTTGATAATGATATCTTGCGATCCATAACAGATGGAAGTGTTGCCTATGAATTATGTCGTCCAATTCAGATTTATCCTATGTGGTTCTCAAAGAGCTTGGCGAATCGTTTGGCCCGGATGATATTACGGAGTTTACCAATTCTTGTAACTGCGTTTTTTATGCCGGCACCCTTTCGCTTACAGCCTCCAACCTCTATATGGGTCGGGCTGTGGTTTTTCATATCCTTAGTGATAAGCACTATACTAGTAGTTGCCCTGGGAATGTTTATCTATATCATAACCTTTTATACCTTATCCTCCATTGGAGTAAGAGTCGTAATTATAGGTATTGTTGAATTTCTCTCAGGGGCAATTGTACCATTACCCTTTTTTCCAGAAAAGATTAGGAGAGTTGTTGAATTGCTTCCCTTTGCATCGATGCAGAATGTACCCTTGCGGATATATTCGGGGGATATTGAGGGAATAGAAATAGTAACTCGTATTGCATTACAGTTATTCTGGTTATTGACCTGCTATCTGATGGGTAACTATATTATGCATAAAACCCTGCGTCATGTGGTGGTACAAGGAGGTTGAATGGTATGAGGTTATATTATAGTTTCTTTCTAATGCATGTAAAAAGCGCGTTTCAATATAAAATATCCTTTCTACTCCTGGTAATCGGACAATTTCTAACCTCATTTAACCTGTTTCTTGGGATAACTTTTATGTTTCAACGGTTTCATAGGGTAAAAGGATATGATTATAGTGAAGTGCTATTATGCTTCTCCATCGTTTTAATGGCTTATACGTTTGCAGAGATTTTTGTACGGGGATTTGATTTGTTTTCTCATACCATAGCCAATGGTGAATTTGACCGAATCCTCCTTCGCCCCAGAAATGAGATCTTTCTTGTGCTAGCTGGGAAGATGGAATTGGCTAGGATTGGACGATTAATACAAGCGATAATGATTCTGGTTTATGGAATAAGCTCGACGGATATTATCTGGAGCTGGGACAAGATTCTTACACTAATTCTAATGATTCTTGGTGGAAGTGTTATATTCGGATGTTTGTTTATTATCTTTGCCAGCCTATGCTTCTTCACTCTGGAAGGACTTGAATTTATGAATGTACTTACGGATGGTGCTAGGGAGCATGGTAAATATCCCTTTGATATCTATGGTAAGAAGATACTCAAATTCTGCACCTTTGTCATCCCTTATACCTTGTTCCAATACTATCCCTTCCTTTATCTAACTGGTAGGACGAATCAAACAATGTATATGTTCCTACCATTGGTAGCCTGTCTATTTGCGATACCAAGCTATTTGTTCTGGAGATTTGGAGTTAGGCATTATAAGTCGACCGGTTCCTGATAGTATACCTTGTCAAACTAATTTCTTAGAATGAAAAACAATGATTGAAACCCAGGATAAGAAGCACTATAATATATGACAATAAACATATAAATAAATGTTATGGAGTATCTAGTTGCATGCAGTTTTGAAGCGTGTTATTTTCCAAAAATCATAGCTGCATGCCGCTTTCGATGTATATTCAAATGGGGGTAAATGGATGAATCAGAATAATCATAAAAGGCAGCAGGTGATACAAAAACAACTTAAAATGATTGAAAGACAGGAGCAAAGGTTATTCATCCATAAGGAACCTGGGCTTGTGAAATCTAAGATAGACCCTGTGGTTGGAAGACTACAAGCCGTAATTCCAGAAAAGTTAAAAACTACACTGGAAGCAGCATTTTTAAAAGGGTTTGGCCTGATATTTGAGAAAGGCCTTCCGTTTATTGAGAAGACCTATGATAAGGAAAAACTAAATCAAGAGTATGATATTCACAATTATGCTGCCCGACAGTACCCCAGTCGTAAGCATATGAAACGGTTGGATAAGCCTGCAGACCGATCAAAACTTTTAAACTCTACGATTGCTGTAATGGAAGGTGGAGTATTAGGACTTCTCGGTATTGGACTCCCTGATATTCCAATATTTCTGGCGGTCATGATTAAGACAATCAATGAGATCGCGATAAGCTATGGCTACTCCTATGAAGGGGAAGAGGAAAAGGCTTATATTTTAAATATAATTAGTGGAGCTCTGAGCATTAATGATGATCGTAAGATCTATCTTGATATGGCAGATGAGCTAGGGCGAAAGATTGATACCGGTATTGTTATGGATACTAATCTTCAGACTAGAATGGAAGAAACCTCTAACATCTTAGTAGATGAGATGCTGACAGCGAAGTTTATTCAAGGAATCCCTATTGTTGGTGTGATAGGCGGGATTGTAAATCATGCTATTATTAAGAAGGTCAGTGGTTGCGCTAAATTAAAGTATAAGAAGAGATACCTTCTGAAACAAATGAACGAGATAGGCAAATTGTAAATTATTGTGTCAATAGATAAAAATATAGCTACAATATAAAAAATTAACAAACTCAGCACTTGACAAACTGCTATGGAGTGAATATAATGAAAAAGTACTTCTCGTAAGTGCTTGGGATCTTAGCTCAGCTGGGAGAGCATCTGCCTTACAAGCAGAGGGTCATAGGTTCGAGCCCTATAGGTCCCATT
>CAYMLE010000230.1:0-3089 GCA_964391115.1 uncultured Herbinix sp.
GCTGTTGGGCTGATAGGGGAGAATGGGAGCGGAAAGAGTACCTTGCTCAAGCTGCTGTCAAAGATTATCTACCCCAATCAAGGTGAAATCACAGTGAACGGAAAGGTATCCAGCATGCTAGAGCTGGGAGCAGGTTTTCATCCCGACATGACTGGCCGTGAAAACATTTACATGAATGCTTCAATATTTGGACTGACCAGAGAGAAGATTGACCAAAGAATCAAAGATATCATTGCCTTTTCTGAAATAGAGGATTATATCGATAATCCGGTCAGAACTTATTCTTCAGGCATGTATATGCGTCTTGCTTTTTCTGTAGCCATTAATGTAGAAGCAGATATTCTACTGGTAGACGAAATTTTGGCTGTTGGAGACCTTAATTTCCAAAAAAAATGCTTTCATAAAATGCAGAAACTAAAAAAGGAAGGAGTAACAATTGTTTTAGTGTCCCATGATTTAGGATCTGTCGAGAAGCTTTGCGACAAAGCGGTTTGGATTAACGAAGGTCGTGTTGAAGCCAAGGGAGAAGTCCTGACTGTTTGTAAACAGTACTTACAATATATGCTATCAAAAGATGAGAAAGCCATGCAGGACAATACTGTTAGTCAAAATCAAGAGGACATGCAACAAGAACAGAGCCTGCCTCAACAGGAAGACATCCAACAATCAACTCCAGCAGAAGAGCAGGAAGATAAAAGCGATAAAAAGAACCGCTGGGGAAATGGAAGTGCTTCTATCACTGATGTAGAGTTATTGGACAAAGATGGCGGCTTACGCAGGCATTTTAAGACAGAAGAGTCAATGACAGTGCGAATGAAATATAAGATAAATAAAGAGCTGGATTCCATAGGGTTTGGTATTGCCATTCATCGTGCAGATGGCGTATACTGCTTCGGTACTAATACATTTATAGACAAGATAGAAGTAGACTGCAAGGATATTCCAAAAGAAGGACAAGTGGAGTTTCATATGGAGAGGTTAGGTTTGATTGAGGGCAATTACACTATAGATTTAGCCATGCATGACAAAGATGGACTGGCTTTCGATTACCGAACCAATCTGGTAGAATTCAGTGTTATTTCTGAAATCAAGGATGAAGGGCTGTACAGACCTGTACATACCTGGCAGATCTTCTGATAATCGTATTTGGAGGTTGAAAACAGTGGATAAAAAGGTTAATACCTATATGACCAAGGTTCGGGATTATTATCGCCACAAAGAAGGCTATGGAGATAAAATGAGTACCGATGAAGTATTAAAACGGGTTATAAAGTATTCCGGTGATACATTATCTCTGGAATCTGAAAGTTCGTTTAATACCGGCACGGACGGCCTGGAAAAACATCGTCAAGCTGCCAATGAATTATGGACCGTAGAAAGTGAAAGACCGATTACATCCCATAGAAGAATTATTGGGCGCTTTATTGTATTTGGAAAGAAAGTACTCAGAAAGATATCCAGGTGGTATATTAATCCCATTGTCGAGGCTCAGAATAAATTTAATGGGGAGATCACAGCTGCTCTTAATGAAATATGTAACAAGCTTATTACTCTCGAGGGAAATTCTGAAATGCTTCAGGCTGAGATAAATGAATCCAGTCAGCACCTAAGCGACTTAATATATCAAAAGGAAATGGAGTATAAACGTCAGCTGGAGGAAACAGAGCAACAGCTGAAAGCAATAAAAAAACAATATGAATCGGATATTGCTTATCTTACATATAGACTTGAAAAATCGGAACAAGCAGCCAGGTCTACCAGTGAGCGTTCAGCATTGGCATCGCAACTCTCAGCAGAACCCAACCTTGAAAGTCAGGGAGAAAATGGCAGTACACAGATTGATTACTTTCTCTTTGAAAATAGGTTTAGAGGCACAGAGGCGGATATTAAGGACAATCTAACTCAATATTTAAAGTTCTTTAGTCAAGATAATGTTTTAGATATTGGTTGCGGTAGAGGGGAATTCCTTGAACTTTTGGCTGAGAACAATATAAAAGCAAAAGGCGTAGATGTTTACCAAGACTTTGTGCATTACTGCAAGAAAAAGGGACTTGACGTTGAACAAGGGGATGGGTTGGAATTTCTAAGGGGTGTAGAGGATAATTCCCTTGGTGGAATATTCCTTGGTCAGGTAATAGAGCATTTGGAGGAGGATTACCTCATCAATCTCATCGAATTGGCATGGAAGAAGCTGAAGCCGGGAGCCTGGTTTATCGCCGAAACACCCAATCCAACCATGCTTTCTACTTTTTCAAACTCCTTTTATCTGGACTTGAGTCATGTTAAGCCCATCCATCCTGAGACAATGCGTTTCCTGATGTCTTACTTCGGATATAAGGATATTGAGATTCTATACAGTGAAAAAACCAAAATACCATATGAACTGCCTTTATTGGAAGGAGACAGTTCTATACGAAATTTGAAGGATTTCAATAATGGCATTAACCTATTGAACGGTTTAATCTTTGGGTATCAGGATTATGCCATTGCAGGGAGAAAATAAAGTTAGAAGGTGCGATATCAATGAAGATAGCTATAGTTAAGCCGGACTACAGAATACGAGGCGGCTTTGAAGTTGTTTTAGATAAAATTATAGATGGGTTGAAGCAATATGGTTATCATTCGGATTTAATTAATGTTGACATGACAAAGCCCAGGTATCATTTGGAGGGGTTGGATATCCCTCCGGATGTATATCATGCCCATGAAGAGTTTTTTCGATATACTACAAGTATAGAAGCTTTTTCCCAATTGGATTTGCAGGAATATGATTTGGTATTGACCGCTCAACCACCATCCTTTGCAGTAAATCATCCCAAGGTGGTTATGCTGTTTTACCATCATTTGAAAATATATTATGATCTGTATGAGGTTTACAGCAAGACTGGACAGAATTCTTCTGTGGATCATGAATTGACAAAGGATTTGATCCGTGAAATAGACGGTTATTTCCTTACAGATTACAAATATTATATTGCCGGAAGCAATCATATAGCTAATCGGTTACGCAAATATAATGGTATATCAAAGAATCTTTATACCTTTGCTGCCGGCATAGATGATGATTATTATAATTATAATGGGCCTGT
>CAYMLE010000231.1:0-3084 GCA_964391115.1 uncultured Herbinix sp.
CTAGTGATATTTTTATCTGTATTTATGCTTGTATTGTTCGAGTTCCGTGTACTTCGCTTATTTGCCATAATAAAACCTCCCATCATGACTATATATTGTCTAGATAATTGGTAAACTCGTAAATTTTAACTATTATATGAACAGCAAATGCAGCCCCAGAGCGAAATCAAGCGGAATGAGCTTTGAGTAATAGTGTTTGTTATCATATAATTTCACGAGCTGTAATGTTTCGCATTTACCTATTATTATATTATCCGTAATTCTATACGAATCATGCAGTAAATATTTAGTCCATAAGAACAAAGCAAATATGTATGAGTCATAAGAAAACTTTCATTTTAATTAAATTTAGAAGGATTTTATTTGTAAGTACATTTGGAATATCCCAATCTTAAGTACATTTAGAACCAATTAAATTGTAAGTATATTAGGAATATATTATTGATACATCAATTAGAATTATTTCAATTGTAACTCTCTTAGAATTATTCCAATTGAAACTCTCTTAGAATTATTTCAATTGTAACTCTCTTAGAATTCCTTCAATTGTAACTCCTTGTACTTTACGTTTACTTGGAATATGATATAATTACATAGCGCCATTCGAGTGAGTCATTTTCACAACCTATTGGCGTAAAGTTGTGATTTACATAACATAAATATTCATGAGATGCAAATATACGCCGAGGAGGAATTCAGCCATTAAAACCATTATCGATTATGAGGAAAAAAAATATTTTTATAAAATGGTCTTTGCTCTCGTATTACCCATGGCCTTACAGAACCTAATCAATGTCGGAGTCTCCACCGCCGATGTCATAATGCTTGGTAAAGTAAGTGAAACTGCACTATCCGCATCATCCTTAGCCGGTCAAGTACAGTTCATTATGTTCCTTATTCTGTTCGGATTGACGTCAGGTGCCGGTGTACTAACTGCACAATATTGGGGACAACATAATATCAAAATCATCGAGAAGATTATGGGGATAACCATGGGAATAGCATTTGCAGTTGCTCTTCTCTTTACCATCGCTGTATATCTTTTCCCATATCAAATCATGGGGATATTCACCAGCGAGGAGGATGTATTAAGGGAAGGTGTATCCTACCTTAAACTCATTGCGATCTCCTACATCTTCTCCGCCATGACAATGATATACCTTAACATCATGCGAAGTATTGAACGAGTAATCATAGCTACCGTTGTCTATTTGGCCTCCCTAATTGTTAACATTGCACTGAATGCCATCTTAATCTTTGGTTTGTTCGGGCTGGAACCAATGGGAATTCGAGGAGCAGCAATTGCAACCTTGGTTGCCAGAATTCTTGAATTTATCATTGTGCTATTTTATTCTAAATTTATGAACAGGGATATACGTTTTCATATCAAGAATCTCATTCCAAGAGATAAGCTACTACTAAAAGATTTCATCATCTATTCCTTGCCGGTTATGATAAATGAATTGGTCTGGGGTTCTGGTACATCAGCAATTGCAGCGATTATCGGCCACCTCGGCAAGGAAGCAGTAGCTGCTAATTCAGTAACTCAGGTTACAAGACAACTTGCCATGATAGTATCGTTTGGTTTATCAAATGCCACTGCAATTGTCCTGGGTAAGGCCATCGGTCAGAATAAATTAGATCAGGCTAAGCTTTATGCAAAACGTTTTGTCCGACTTTCAGTTATCTTAGGCATTCTCGGGGCCTTTGTAATTCTTAGTGTCTCTGTAATTGCAAAGGATATGTTTTCCCTCAGTGGTCAGGCTAAAACATATATGAGCTATATGATGTTCGTAATGTCGTATTTTGCTATCGGTCAATCCTACAATGCCGTAATTGTTGTTGGTGTCTGCAGATCCGGAGGAGACACTAAATTCGGTCTATACTTGGATGTCTTCTTCCTATGGGTGATCTCGATTCCCTTAGGTGCTGCCGCAGCTTTTCTATGGAAGCTTCCAGTACCAGTGGTCTACATGATACTACTCAGTGATGAGATCTTAAAACTTCCTGTAACTGCCTGGCGGTACAAGTCACTTCGGTGGTTAAAAAATGTTACCAGGTAAGTAGATATTTGTTTCAGCGCATCCACTGTGCTTTTATCAAATCTGTGCCAACTTGCTAAAATGATGAGCATCTTGCATTACTTTACCAATATAGAAATATAAAACGCCAAATGATTTAACCTATAGCAAATCATTTGGCGTTTATTTATCAGTTAGAAGGTAATGGATCTCTTACCTTACTTATCATTCTTTCTTATAAGAAGAACGGTCAGATCATTCACATTTGTACCAGTTGGTCCTGTGATAATTAATCCATTACATTTTTGTAGTGCATGATATGCATCGTTTTGTTCCAATACCTCAAAGATATCAATACCCTTCTCTTTTAATTCTTCCTTCGTATTACCATCAACATAGCCTCCGGCTGCATCCGTTGGGCCATCTGTTCCGTCAGAGCCCAGAGAGAATATTGCAACATTCACCATTCCAGCAATTCCTATGGCTGCAGAAAGAGCCAGTTCCTGGTTTCTTCCACCCTTACCCATCCCTTTTAGATGAACTACGGTTTCTCCTCCTGCAATTATTGCAAGCGACTTCTCTTTACTACTATGATACTGCGCGATAGAGGCAAGAAAACTTCCCGCATCTCGTGCTTCACAGCTAAGGCTGGCTGTTAGAATAATCGGCTCATATCCCAGCTCCAAGCAAGTTTTTTCAGCAGCGGTGCATAGTTGTGTAACACTACCTGTAATTTTCGTTGTCACATTCGAAAGTGTATCCGGTGTCTCTATTCGTAGTAGTTCATCAATCTCCTGTGTAATCTCAATACCATATTTTCTTATAATCCCATAGGCCTGTTCGCTGGTAGAACTATCCGGATATGCCGGTCCAGAAGCAATCATATCTAGGGGATCTCCTATAATATCAGAAAGCACTACCGAATATACCTGTGCAGGTTCGCATAGTTTCGCAAATTTCCCACCCTTTACTGCAGATAAACGTTTCCGTATCGTGTTCATCTCTACTATATCAGCACCACAGGCTAGTAATTGTTTCGTTATATCCTCTAACATTTCTACAG
>CAYMLE010000232.1:0-3076 GCA_964391115.1 uncultured Herbinix sp.
CATCCATGTGTAATCCTGTATCTTTAAATTCTTTTTCCTCTTTTTTGATATATAGTGCGTCAGGATTCAGTATATAAGCCTGTTTTATGTAATACTTATCTTCTTCCACATCTGGTGTCATCCATAAATCATTTGCAAAATCATATACTCCAATTTTATTACCATCTTCGTCATATGCATACGTTCTACTACTTTTCCAATAATCTCGTATATCATATGCTTTATATAGCTCATTAACTTTCTTTGAAAGCTCGGGAGCAGTCTGCACATTTCCAGTCAGATAATAAATATTAGCAAAAACATAATAATCCCTATCCGTGTCATAATACTCAGATGATGTTATAATATCGACTCCATATAATGCTTCCAACTCAATTAACTCATTTCCAATCTGCTCAGTCACATAATCATAATAAGCATTATTAAAATCACTGTATTTTACTTCTTGCTCTCCAAATTTAGCACCATCAAATGTAATATCCATGACCTTACTGCTCACCTGGTACATAAATTCATACTCCGTATCTTCAAAGTAGTATATAGTTTCATTGTCACCGACGTTCTCCATTCCTACTAGTTCGAATTCTCCATAGTGCTCTCCCTTGACATATTTTATTATTTCTTTTTTTGATGCCGGGCTGCAAGAGCAAACAATCATTGCTAAAGCTGTCTGCAAAAACAATAAAAGGATTATTTTCTTCATTTTTACTTATACCCCCTAACAATGCAAGCCCTCTGGCGAAATGCTGTTCAGGCAATACTTCCTTTTTCTTATATAATACTAATGCGCAATAATCCATTTAGCAATATGATCTACAATTCAACGCGCTGTCTGATCTTCTTCCTTGCATAGAAGAAGCTAGCCACCTGACCAATCCCCGCCAACGCCCAGGTAATAGGATAGCAGGCAAAAAGCATGAGGACCGTGGGGAACCATGCAAAAAAGGTAGCCAACCATACGATACGCATAAGACAGGCTCCAACCAAGGTACAGATCATCGGTAATATGGAAAATCCCATACCACGGGTCAAGCCCGGATATACATTCATGATACCACAGGTAAAATATGCAATCATCAAGACATTGATTCGAATTACACCTAGTCGGATTACCTCCGGGTCTGTGGTAAATATGGATAACAAAGGTCTACTGAATATCATCGTGAGTCCGCCCACAATAATCCATGTCGCAAAAATCAATATAGTACAGATCTTTGCCACCTTGTCGATCCTGTCATATTTCTTCGCTCCCATGTTCTGACCGGTAAAGGTTATGGCAGCATTATAATAGGCATTCATGGATGTAGCGACAAATCCTTCGATATTTCCAGCCGCAGATCCGGCAGCCACCATAGCAGATCCAAAGGAATTGATCGCTGATTGAATTAGTACATTGGATATCGAGAACAGTAGTCCCTGCAATCCGGCTGGCAGGCCAATCTGTATAATTTGCCTCAGCTTTCGGCCGTCAATGCGTAACCTTTTAAGATTCAGTCGAATTGATTCCTCTTTATTCCGAATAAGGCATAATAGTACCAAGATCATCGATAGATACTGGGAAATAACCGTTGCCCATGCCACACCCTCCACACTCATATGGAGTACAATAACAAAATAAAGATTTAGTATTACATTTACAATACCAGACACCAATAAATAGTACATCGGCCGGCGGCTGTCTCCGACTGCACGCAGTATCGCAGATCCAAAGTTGTATATCATACTGGCAGGAAGACCCAGGAAATAAATCCTCAAATACAACGCTGATAAATCGATGATATCCATTGGAGTACCCATCATTATCAACAGAGGGTTACATAAGACAAGACCCAACACCATCACAAGGATACCACCAATGATACTAATGGCCATCGAAGTATGTACCGATTTGCTGATTTCCTCCGGCTGTTTAGCACCACAACCTTGAGCAACAATGACACTCGTCCCCACCGATAGCCCCATGAATAGATTCACGATCAGGTTAATGATTGCACCGGTTGCTCCGACTGCTGCCAGAGCTTCCTTTCCGGAAAATCTTCCAACGACTACCATATCTACAGCATTAAACATCAGCTGTAGAATATTCATCGCCATGATGGGCAAAGCAAAAAGAATCATTTTACCAAAGATAGGACCGTTACACATGTCCTTATCTCGATTTTTAAATAGCATATTTATCGCTTCCTTTGTTATAATGTCGATTAATTCATCGAGTAAATATATTAACATTACCATATTAAATCTGTGATTACTACCTTTTTAATTCATACAATATCTCGATGTTAGGTCTTTTATGTCATCAGCTGTGATGTCAGCATTTCCTTGCTTCAACTGAGTTTATATAAGGTCTTTGCCGATTTTTATATCTTCCGAGCGAAAGACTTTTCTATTTTCCCGAAAAGGTTACTGCAACGATAGATTCAGATATAATAAAAATATTGCTAAAAATAATATATGGAACGAAGAAATAGCCCTTCTTGATTACTTAGGGACTGTGGAAGTTATGAAAGATGGAGTATGGTTTTGATTTATAATGTTCCTGTACAATAATTAAGAGCATCTGCCTGAAATGATATGACCCCTGTCAAATAGACAGGGGTCATATCATATTAGGTCACTCGTTTTTCATTAATTTGCATCACAGCAAACTTTTTATAGCTCTCGTTAAAACAGTATCCCATGGTCTTGACTCAATCATTCTAATACATTTCTGTTTACAAGTATCTCCATTTTTTTAGTTAGTCCTTAATACTTTTTCTTTTGAGAACCCACTAAGATCCGGTCGAGTGGTGCCCACCCAATATATTGAGGTTGGCTCCAGCTTGGAGCTCCCGGTAGTCTTTCCACATCTAAATAA
Organism: uncultured Herbinix sp.; assembly: GCA_964391115.1. Classification (GTDB taxonomy): domain Bacteria; phylum Bacillota; class Clostridia; order Lachnospirales; family Lachnospiraceae; genus Mobilitalea. The sequence goes on from CAYMLE010000232.1 coordinate 2,858, forward strand.
TGATCAATACGAACTACATCCCACGCATGAATAACTTCACCATTACCAAGAGATAAACCACATTGCCCCCAATCTACATGTTTATTATCAACTATTCCATCACAGTCATAGAATACAAATGACCCTTTTGGTGGTAGACCGGAATTGTCATGTACTGCATATATAATAGCTGATTCTTTTGCAGAATCACCTCCAAATACCTCAATGTTATTGCTTCTT
>CAYMLE010000233.1:0-3035 GCA_964391115.1 uncultured Herbinix sp.
ACATTCATGGAACTGGTATTGTTCCAGATGTTGAGGTAGAACTTAGTGAGGATATGAAGAAAGAAATTTCGATACCGGTAGAAAAGGATAATCAGCTACAAGAAGCCATCCGAGTACTGAAAGAAAAATTCAATTAATTGTGTATTCTGCGTGAAGTAATGCAATGAATCATATAAAGCTCGTGACTACGGTCATGAAAGATATTTGTTATGTATGAATATATGAGAAAGCTGTACTTGAAGTGATATGCTTCCTCCTGATAAGTAAAATATAAAAACTTATCAGGAGGAAATATATCAGTTTCGAAGTACAGCTTCTTTTTTGTAATATATTTAAATTATATACGTAATCTAAGTGCAGGATGGTCTCGGTAAGAGGTGTATTGAATGTTGTATTGAGTAATATAAGATCGATAATTGCAAAAGGGGATTATACTATATTTTAATAATTTTTTACCATGTAATGATAGATGATGAAGGACGCTAGAACAAATAATATATATAGATTTGATTTCACCATGATTTTCCGTGTAAAACTGACAATTGCATATTTCCTAGTTACCAAGTATAATATGATGGCGCTTTACGAAGTTCTGGAAAATAAGCCAGAGTTTTATAGGCGCATATATTATGTACCAATACTTCAGGAGGAAACTTGAATTTATGAAAACACAAGCAATTATTTTATTTGCCTTAACCTACCTTTTGCTTCTTATCTTTTCGAAAGCAAAGGCCTACATTGCAATCGCTTCAGCAGCAATATTTGTAATGTTGGGAATACTGCCTGTCTCGAAGGTCATGACGACAGTAGATTGGAATGTTATCTTGATGATAGCCGGTACCATGGGAGTGGTAGGATTCTTTATTGAATCCAAGATGCCCTCACTGCTGGCGGATGTTATCATAGAGCGAACACCGAATGTGAAATTGGCAATTATTTCACTTGCTTTGTTCGCCGGTATTGTATCTGCCTTTGTAGATAACGTAGCTACGGTTCTTATGGTTGCTCCAGTAGCCTTGACCATCGCTAAAAAGCTGAAGATATCTCCAGTCCCTAGCGTCATAGCGATTGCAGTTGCTTCTAATCTACAAGGAGCTGCTACCTTGGTAGGTGATACTACCTCCATTTTATTGGGCGGGTATGCTGATCTGAATTTTCTGGACTTCTTTTTTGTTGACGGCAGGATCGGGATATTCTGGATGGTAGAAGCCGGAGCATTGGTTTCCACCGTGGTATTACTTTGGCTGTTTCGTAAGGAAAAGCAATTAATACATCCCATGGCACGGACAAAGGTAGAAGATTTTTTTCCTTCCGTACTTTTGGCTGGAATTATTGTATTGTTAATTGTGAATTCCTTTATACCAGTTCAGTACAAGCCGTTTGGAATGGAAAAATATATGAATGGTATTATCTGCATAACACTGTTTATCATAGGTCTTGTTCGAAATATAATTCAAAGGAAGAAGCTGAATACCTTAACGGACGCTCTTAAGAGTATTGACTTTGAAACGATATTTTTGCTGGCCGGACTGTTTATTGTCGTTGGCGGCATCACAGAAGCTGGATTAGTACAGGATATCAGTAAGCTATTTATAAAATTAAGCGGAGATAATGTCTTCTTTATCTATACCTTAATTGTATGGGCATCGGTATTGTTCTCTGCTTTTATCGATAACATCCCTTATGTTGCGACTATGCTACCAGTAACTCTTGAAATCTCCAACCAGCTAGGTGTGGAGCCAAAACTTCTGTTTTTTGGGTTGTTGATTGGTGCGACTCTTGGTGGTAATATAACACCGATTGGAGCCTCTGCAAACATCACTGGTCTTGGGATCCTACGTAAAGAGGGGTATGAAGTGAGTGCTCCGACCTTTATGAAGATCAGTATTCCCTTTACTATATCAGCCGTGATTACAGGATATATCTTGAACTGGTTGGTTTGGGGTCAGTTTTAATAGATATCGCAATGCTTAGCTGAATAATTTATACTTTAAGGAAGTACTTAATCGTATTTAGGGTTGAAAAATGTATAGCCTAGGTAGTAGAAGATCGATTAGTGTTTTATTAATGAAATAACCGGAAGGTCCGTAAATTCCCAGAATACACATTTGACAGAACGTGCTGCCATTCGTGTGTAGTGCGTTGGTGCTGGGAGATTTACGGACCTTTCTGTCTGATTATGCGATGGCTTCTCAAAAAAATATTTAATTATCTCTAATATAAATAATATTTCTACCGATAAATAATATAGAGTTTAAGATAACCTAGAGTTAAAAAGATTAGATCGGTGGTGAAGAGAATGCGTATTGATGCATTTAACAAAGTGAGCCAGCTTTATAAGGCGAATAGTTCGAAGAGTATTGCTAAGTCAAAGGAAGGTAGCTTTCAGGATAAACTGGAAATATCCCAGACGGGCAAGGATTATCAGATGGCGAAGCAGATTGTAGCACAGGCTCCAGAGATCAGAGAAGATAAGATTAATGCAATTAAGCAGAGACTGGAGGCTGGTACCTATTCGATCAGCAACCAGGAGTTAGCTGAGAAGCTGGTGGAGAAGATTTTTAATTAGTATTAACCGGCAACCTTCATGAGGAGAGTGTTCCAATGGCTAGTTTGATAGAAGAATTGATTGAAGTATTAGATAAGGAATACGAAGCTTACGAGAAGCTGCTACCGGTAGCGATGGAGAAAACTCAGATCATTGTGCAAAATGATGTGACGACACTTCAGGAGATTACGGATAAAGAACAATCTATGGTGGATCAAATCAATGTTCTTGAGCACAGAAGAGAAGAGGTTATGCAAAACATTCGAACCGTTATCGGTAAGAAAACCTCATCCCTTAATTTGACCGTTTTAATTGAATTGTTAGATAAGCAGCCAAAGGAACAGAAACAACTGTCTATCCTTCGGGATAAGCTTCATAATACCATACAAAGCTTAATAAGTATCAACAATCGAAACAAAGCATTAATACAACAATCCCTAGAGATGATAGAATTCAATATGAATTTTATTCAGAGCACAAGGATGTC
>CAYMLE010000234.1:0-3035 GCA_964391115.1 uncultured Herbinix sp.
TTGTTAAGGAGGGAAGAAACGTGCCAAGAAAAGGACATATACAAAAAAGAGATGTTTTGGCAGATCCGATATACAACAATAAAGTTGTAACCAAGCTCATCAATAACATCATGTTAGATGGCAAAAGAGGTACAGCTCAGAAAATTGTATACGGAGCGTTTGATAAGGTGGCTGCAAAGTCCGATAAGGAAGCTGTTGAAGTATTTGAGGCTGCGATGAACAATATCATGCCCGTACTTGAAGTTAAGGCAAGACGTATCGGTGGTGCAACTTATCAGGTACCGATCGAAGTAAGACCGGAAAGAAGACAGGCATTGGCTCTGCGTTGGTTAACTATGTTTGCTCGTAAAAGAGGCGAGAAGACCATGCAGGATAGACTTGCAAATGAGATTTTAGATGCATCGAATAGTACTGGTGCAGCAGTTAAGAGAAAAGAAGATATGCATAAGATGGCAGAAGCGAATAAGGCATTTGCACATTATAGGTGGTAAAAGAACAATTATCATAGCATTTTCTTCTTTAATTCTTGATAGAAGTCAGATTATAGAAGTGTGAATGTATTTTCCTGGATTAAATATTTGCCATAGTTGATATGGCAGGTATTTATTCTAGCTTGAAAATATATTCTTAGTCAGTTATCGAGTGATCTTATAAGAGGCACTTGACATGAATTAAGGAGGAATTATCCTTGGCAGGAAGAGAATATCCGTTAGAGAGGACTAGAAATATCGGTATTATGGCACACATCGATGCTGGTAAGACAACACTTACCGAGCGTATTCTGTACTATACCGGTGTTAACTACAAGATTGGTAATACTCATGAAGGTAATGCTACCATGGACTGGATGGAGCAGGAGCAAGAAAGAGGTATTACAATCACATCAGCGGCGACTACATGTCATTGGACCCAGGAATTTGAGCACAAGAAGAAGCCCGGTGCTTTAGAGCATCGTGTTAACATTATCGACACCCCAGGCCACGTTGACTTTACCGTAGAGGTTGAGCGTTCCTTACGTGTACTGGATAGTGCAGTTGGTGTATTTTGTGCAAAGGGTGGCGTTGAGCCCCAGTCTGAAACTGTATGGCGCCAGGCAGATAAATATAATGTACCTAGAATGGCTTATGTAAATAAGATGGATATTTCTGGTGCAGACTTTTACAATGTTGTACGTATGATTCGTACAAGATTAGGAAAAAATCCCGTGCCGATTCAATTACCGGTTGGTAAGGAAGATAGCTTCAAGGGCGTTATCGACTTATTTGAGATGAAAGCTTATCTTTATAATGATGATAAGGGTGATGACATCACAATTACAGAGATTCCCGATGATATGAAGGATCTGGCAGAGGAATACAGAGCAAATATGATTGAAGCCATCTGTGAAACAGATGACGAATTGATTGAGAAGTTCCTGGAAGGTGAAGAGCCTACCACTGAGGAGCTGAAGATTGCTTTAAGAAAAGCTACAATTTCTGTACAGATTATCCCTGTATGCTGTGGTTCTGCATACAGAAATAAGGGTGTACAGAAGCTGTTGGATGCAGTTATCGAATACATGCCATCTCCGATCGATATCCCTGATATCAAGGGATGGGATGATGAGGGTAATGAAGTACACAGAGCATCCTCAGATGAAGAGCCTTTTGCGGCATTAGCATTTAAGATCATGGCGGATCCCTTCGTTGGTAAGCTGGCGTTCTTCCGCGTATATTCCGGTTCATTAAACTCCGGTTCTTACGTATTGAATTCCTCTAAGAACAAGAAGGAACGTGTTGGTCGTATCCTTCAGATGCATGCGAATAAGAGAGAAGACCTTGATAAGGTTTACTCTGGAGATATCGCAGCAGCTGTTGGTTTAAAGATTACAACAACAGGTGATACCATCTGTGATGAGAAGAACCCTGTAATTCTGGAGTCCATGGAATTCCCTGAGCCGGTTATCAACGTTGCAATTGAGCCGAAGACCAAAGCGGGTCAGGATAAGATGGGTGAAGCTTTAGCTAAGTTGGCTGAAGAAGATCCTACCTTCCGTGCATATACCGATGAAGAAACTGGGCAGACAATTATTGCTGGTATGGGTGAGCTTCATTTGGAGATTATCGTTGACCGACTACTCCGTGAGTATAAGGTAGAGGCTAATGTAGGTGCACCTCAGGTTGCTTACAAAGAAGGCTTTACTAAAACTGTTGAAATTGATAGTAAATATGCAAAGCAGTCCGGTGGACGTGGTCAATACGGTCACTGTAAAGTACGCTTTGAGCCTATGGATGCCAATGCTGAGAAAACATTTGAATTTGTATCCGAGGTTGTTGGTGGTGCTATTCCTAGAGAATACATTCCCGCAGTTGGAGCAGGTATCGAAGAAGCTACTAAGGCAGGTATCTTAGGAGGATATCCGGTACTTGGTATCAGAGCTGTTGTATACGATGGTTCTTACCATGAAGTTGACTCAAGTGAAATGGCGTTTAAGATTGCTGGTTCTATGGCCTTCAAGGATGCTATGGCAAAGGGTGGAGCAGTTCTCCTTGAGCCTATCATGAGAGTTGAAGTTACGGTTCCCGAGGATTACATGGGTGATGTTATCGGTGATATCAGTTCCCGTCGTGGCCGTATCGAAGGTACTGAAGATATGAATGGTTCAAAGTTAATAAGAGGCTTTGTTCCGTTGTCTGAGATGTTTGGATATTCCACAACTCTTCGTTCTAAGACCCAGGGTCGTGGTGCTTACTCCATGTTCTTCTATTCCTATGAACAAGTTCCTAAGAGTGTTCAGGAAAAGGTGTTAACATCAAAGGCGAAGTAATTTATTTACTGTAATGATAAAGAAATCAAAAAAGTTATGATATCTATTGTTTGTGCTTGAAAATATTTCTAAGTTGAAATATAATAGGGCATATGAGGCAATATATAAACAAGCCCCTTACTTTTAAAGGGAATTTGAAACATTTGCTTACTAATAGCAATTATTTAAAGGAGGACGTTGTAAAATGGCAAAGGCTAAATTTACAAGAAACAAACCGCATTGTAATATC
>CAYMLE010000235.1:0-3019 GCA_964391115.1 uncultured Herbinix sp.
TCTAGCCAAGCTGAGCCACACCCCGATTAAATGTGCATTTTCAAGGCTTATGGCACTTGCCAGCCGTGACGCAAGATTTATTATATAATAGTGTGGAGATAATGTCAACCGCTTTTTTCATCTTTTTTATTATTCTTTGTAGTAATTTAAGGTAAAGTGAGCCGTTCCATTATTATCTATGTCCATTATAACAAATGTTGGAATTCTACCATGCTGTCTTGGCAAAGATAGACTTCCAGGATTGATTGCCCAGGCATCGTCTTTAAGGTCAATTAAGGGCACATGGGTGTGTCCATACATAACAATGTCGACTTTATTCCTTAGCGCGGCCTCTTTTAATGTGCAAACACCTGAATTTACACCATATCGATGACCATGAGTTAACATGACATGATATTTCCCTATCATAATCAACTTTTCCTTTGGTAGGCCGTTAAAAAAGTCATTATTGCCGGATACCATCTCAACCGGACAGGGAGAAATGTTTTGTATATATTCCTCGTTGCTATCCGAATCACCCAAATGAATTAATAAATCAATTGGTTTGATACGTTCTATCACCTTAATAAGATACTGTTCTCTTCCATGTGTATCGCTTACTATTAGTACCTTCATATGTCATCTCCAGATCATCTATAGATGCTTTATTATAATTTCCTTCATTGCCCTTAGTGCTCTTCCACGATGACTTACTTCGTTTTTGAACTCCGAAGGCATCTCAGCAGTCGTACAGTTATATTCTGGTATATAGAAAATAGGATCATACCCAAAGCCATGATTACCACTTACCTTATCTGCTATGTATCCTTCTACTATACCTGTTTTCGTTAATACCTCACCCTCTAGGAGGGCAAAAGCGATGGCACAGACAAATCTTGCACTTCTCTCAGCTCCGGATGCCTTCGCCAAGCGGTCTAATATATATTGATTTTTTATCGAATAGGGTGTGTCCTCTCCTAAAAATCTGGCAGAATATATCCCTGGCGCTCTATCAAGATAATCCACCTCTAATCCAGAATCATCAGCAAGAACCATTTCCCCTGACAGCTTGCATACCGTCTTAGCTTTTATAATAGCATTTTCCTCAAAGGTTGAACCGTTTTCCTCAATATCAACATTGAACCCTGCTTCCTTTAATGAGAGTATCTCCACATTCAGGTCCTTTAAAATAGCTCGGATTTCGTCCATTTTGCCTTCGTTTGTCGTTGCGAATATTATTCTTTTCATAGATCTACTGGTTACCTCTATTCTGGTTTTAATTCATCATATGCTCTCAAAATTCCATTATATATTCCTCGGGCAATGGCCTTTTGATTTTCATCTCCCTGAAGATAGCTCAAATCACCTTGGTTTGTTATATAGCCTGTCTCTATAATAATTGCTGGGACAAGAGCGTTTTCTAAGATGAATATCTCATCCATTCTTCTAATCACAAGCCCTCTGTTTTTTAATGTGGTTGCTGTCTCTAGCTCTTCACTAAAAATCTTTGATAACCGTTTATTACTTGTCTTTTTATTCACCTTTTCGTAATATAGTATTTCTGATCCATTAGGGTTTTTAGATTCACTGGCATTACAGTGAATACTGATAAAGAAGTCACAGTCAACGGCATTCGCAAGTTGTACCCGTGGTCTCAAAAAAACTTTATCATCTCCCAGCCTTGTATAGTAAACCTTAATGTCTTCCTTGTCTAGCATTTCCTTTAGATATAGAAGTATCTTTAGGTTGATATTCTTCTCATACGTATTCTGGTCAGATGAGAGCGCGCCTGCATCTTTGCCTCCATGGCCTGCATCAATAACAAGAATACGCTCATAAACCTCTGTGGGATCTTTCATCCCTATGTAATAGTAAGTCTCATCTTCCATCAAACTATACGTGTAAATATCATCCAATAACAAAAGAAACTCGGTTTCGTACAGCCCATTTACTTCATTTAGATTGTTGGATGGTGTGATTTCATATATGAAATCCATGCCATAATCTTTTTGAATAACCGTATGAACCGTTCCATCCTCTGGATTAATTTCCTCTACTTCTATTTCGGTATATATTGGCTCTGAAACATATGAAAGCCCCTTGTTTATCCTTCCAATATAGCTACTATCCATAGGAAGCTCAGAACCCGCAATATGAAGCTTAATACTTCTTGATATATATATCTCTTCGATAGAAAACTCCAATTTCGTTGCCTTAGGTTTTTTTATCACCAGTAGTTGCTCACCCATCGTAGAAATGATATCCGGATCCATCTCTAGCCACTGTCCACTTATTAATTCAAAATCATCATAATTCTGATTATTCTGATGATCCTGATTCTGATTCACTGTCGTTATGACTTCCCCATCTGTAATAGGGGCATCAAAGGCAGGATCCTTAGGCAATGGCTGCTTTATTACTTCAGAAGCCTCCGCACTATTCAAATCAGTGGCTGCACTTTTTATTATAGTGCTTTGGTGGAGACTAAAGGATAAGGTAACTACTGCTAGCATTAAAGCTATACTTTGAAGCGAAATCCGTTTCAGAAGCATTTTGTCCATATGCCACTCTCCCCCTTGCATTATATATTGTGCCAAAATACCACATAAAGAACTAACATGATTACAATTATATTATATTTCCTCATTCTTCTCAATCATTAATTATATTTATTGTTTATTCCCCAAATAATATTACGATGTCTCAGATGGATATTGCAATCTTCCAATAATATCTATATACTTAAATGGTAACTTATATATTTACATGCCGATGCATGAGAAGGGGAAAATGTATGACTGCTTTCACCCATCAATCAATTAAACAAAAGGATGGTTATATCACAAAATTAACTTGTTTTCGTTGTTCTAAAAAACCCAAAGCAAGCCTCCTCATTCTACATGGGATGGCTGAGCATCAAAAACGATATTATACTTTTGCAAACGATTTGACGGAACAGGGATATGATGTATTCATATATGATCACCGAGGCCATGGCAGTGACACCAAACTAAGTGATCTGGGATTTATAGCACCAAAT
>CAYMLE010000236.1:0-2923 GCA_964391115.1 uncultured Herbinix sp.
CTTCGAGAACCTATAAAGCTTCATTTACATACCTAGCTTATGATAATGAACGTCTATTTGTTCATGATACCATAGCTTTATTCTATAAATAAGATTAAAAATACCCTCGTATGCAATAATTGCTTACATACTGGCCGTACAATATTATCTTGTAATTAATATATTCCAAGAAAACATACATTATGCCATAGGGTATACTTTATTCCTTATGGGTTTATTTTATTTCAATACCCCTCTCTATAGATACATTTCTTAATTTGAAACAAAGAAATAGGGATACCCAGTGAAAAGCTGTGGTATCCCTATTTCTGTATTATGGGTTATCATTACCTGCATCCAGGCCTTGATCCCGATTTATATTATGGCATGATTACCTATTCGCAATCGTTACTTAATATCCTTGTGAAAATCCTGTAGGGATTTCACTCCAACGGCTTTATTAATTTTTATTTCCTTTATACCTGCAATCGTCGCTTTCGCTGCTGCCATAGTCGTTACATAACTGATCTTTGCTTTGATTGCTGCCTTTCTAATATAGCTGTCATCATTAGCACTCTTCTTATCGATCGGAGTGTTGATAATGATATCGATTTGTCTATTGGTAACTGCATCTAGGATGTTAGGTCTTCCCTGATATAGCTTAGAGATCTTCTCTGCCTCAATGCCATTCTTTACAATCAGGTCATAAGTACCTCCTGTCGCTAGAATCTTGAAGCCACACTCCTGAAAGCCCCGAGCGATGTCAACAAGCTCTTCCTTATCCCTGTCGCTTACACTAAAAAGCACAGTACCTGAAAGAGGAAGTTTTGTCTTTGTACCCTCCTGAGCCTTGAAAAATGCTTCGCCAAAGGTATGCGCCAGGCCAAGAACCTCACCAGTGGAACGCATCTCAGGTCCAAGGATAGGATCCACCTCCGGGAACATATTAAAGGGGAATACCGCTTCCTTTACGCCATAATGGGTAAATTTGCTCTCCTTTAATTCGGAAACCGGTGAAGGATGGCCCGTAAACTGCCTTGTAATAATCTGCGTAGCGAGTTGAACCATATTAATATTACATACCTTAGATACCAGAGGTACGGTACGAGAAGCACGAGGATTGGCTTCCAGTACATAAACCACTCCATCCTCGATGGCATACTGCATATTCATCAGACCGTTAACCTTTAATTCCTTTGCAATCTTTATGGTATATTCCTTAATGGTCTGCAGATTTTCCTCTGTAATATTTAGGGAGGGGATCACACAAGCAGAGTCACCGGAATGAATACCGGCCAATTCAATATGCTCCATCACTGCTGGAACAAAAGCATCCGTACCATCGCTGATTGCATCTGCTTCACATTCTAAAGCATTGTGCAGAAAACGATCAATCAAGATCGGGCGGTCCGGAGTCACTCCTACGGCAGCATTCATATAGAACTCCATGCTTTCATCATCATGGACGATCTCCATTCCACGGCCACCGAGTACATAGGAGGGGCGTACCATGACAGGGTAACCTATCTTTTTCGCGATAGTAAGTGCCTGCTCAGCATTTATAGCCATACCTGCCTCCGGCATCGGAATAGCCAGCTTATCCATAATTTCACGGAAAAGATCCCGGTCCTCTGCTAAATCAATGGTCTCTGGTGTGGTCCCTAGAATATTAACTCCATTTTCTTTTAGTTCAGCAGCTAGATTTAATGGTGTCTGTCCACCAAACTGAGCAATAACACCGAGCGGTTTTTCCTTCTCATAGATACTTAATACATCCTCTAAGGTCAAAGGTTCAAAATACAGCTTATCTGAAGTATCATAGTCCGTTGATACTGTTTCTGGATTACAGTTTACTATAATCGTCTCAATACCCTGCTCTTTTAAAGCATAAGCCGCGTGAACGCAACAATAGTCAAATTCGATTCCCTGTCCAATTCGGTTCGGTCCACCTCCCAGTATCATTACCTTGGGTCGATCCGAACTAGGAGTTTCCTCCCTATCCAGATGATATGTGGAATAATAATATTTCGCATTCTCTGTACCGCTGACATGGATAGCTTCCCAGCCTTCCTTTATTCCAGCCGCCACTCGCGCTTCCCTTATCCTAGCCTCCGGAAGCTCTAGTAACTGACCCATATACTTATCGGAAAAACCACTAAGCTTCGCCTGCTTCAGAACGAAAACCGGCGGAATATTACCCTCATAGGTTTTCAAGTTTTCCTCTTCTTCTACCAGCTCTTTCATCTGTTCAATAAAATATTTCTTTATCATAGTTAACTCAAATAGCTCATCGACGGTTGCTCCTTTACGAAGGGCTTCATACATAATAAATTGCCGTTCGCTCGTCGGAATATGGAGCAGATCCAGAAGTTCATTCTTCGACAGGGATGCAAAATTTTTCGCATTTCCCAAGCCATAACGGCCGATCTCTAAGCTTCGAATTGCCTTCTGAAAGGCTTCCTTGTAGGTTTTACCGATGCTCATTACCTCACCGACAGCCTTCATCTGAGTACCTAGCTTATCCTCCGATCCCTTGAATTTTTCAAAGGCCCAGCGTGCAAACTTAATAACGATATAATCTCCGTCCGGGACATACTTATCCAAGGTTCCATATTTTCCACAGGGGATATCCGAAAGATTAATTCCACAGGCTAACATTGCAGAGATTAGGGCAATGGGAAAACCAGTTGCCTTAGAAGCCAGCGCAGAGGACCTGGAGGTCCTTGGATTGATTTCAATAACTGTGATACGATCCGTCTTTGGATCATGGGCAAACTGCACATTTGTACCACCAATCACCTGAATGGCATCAACAATCTTATAGGCCTGTCTCTGTAATTCCTTCTGAACCTTCTCTGATATGGTTAGCATCGGTGCCGAGCAGAAGGAGTCTCCGGTGTGTACGCCCATCGGGTCAATATTCTCAATAAGGCATACCGTGATC
>CAYMLE010000237.1:0-2897 GCA_964391115.1 uncultured Herbinix sp.
GAACCAGGCCCCGTCATCCAGTTGTTTTATCTCACGAAGGGAAAGGGCTCCTACTTCCTGGTTCACCCCTGTAATTCTTTTTAAGCTACGATCATGCATTAGTATAAGGATACCATCCTTTGTCTGTTGAATATCAATCTCTGCTGCATCGGAATGGGCTTCAATCGCATAATCCAGAGCCGGAAGAGTGTTTTCCGGGGCTAAGAGGGTGTTTCCACGATGAGCTGTTATCTCGATACCAACGAATGCCTTCTGAAGGTGAAATGAATCATAGCGGATTGTGTGGTAAAAGTTAAATACGCCGAAGGCAATCACAAAAATGAAAATAGCGTATGTGATATGGCGGTATCCGGAGTTAGAAGGGATAGGATCCTTTGGGAACACCATCTCCGGAGGCATATCCCTATTCTCTTGTCTAAGATAGGCTACATAGAGAGTTGATATAATATTTAGATTAGTCAAATATACTCCCGTGCCAAAGAGGAGCAGGATATAGAAGTTGATCTTTGGATAAATTGAGAGGAAAACGGAGATAACCATCTGCTTCTCAGTAAATATATAGACCAACAGAGCGGAGGCTGTCAGCACACAACGATATACGAGATAGAATATGAGAAATAAGCTTAGGTTATATAAGAGAAGACAAAGAGCTGTTTTCAAGCCTCTTGTTCGGAGCAGCTCTCTGGAGTTACGTAGGCCCTGCCGCAAGCCTTTGTTGTTATGAATACAGCTATGTAGGGTAAAGATACTCTGAAAGAAAGCAAAGCCATAGAAAATAAGCCCCAGAATTATTAATCCTTTCATAAAAAGATGGTCGGAGGCGCCTCCCCAGTGGAAGGGAGGGAGCTTTAGATAAACGGTATAGCCGATGAGAGTTGGAAGATTGAGAAAAAGGTAAAATAGACTGGAATAGATCAGTAGGGTTATCCGATTCTTATGAAACAGTCGCCGCACTAGGGATATGCTTTGAATATGAAGAGCGGGTATGGATGGATCGGTAGCTGATGGATGGTTAAGGGTATAATTAAGTAAGGTTGCTAATTTTAGAAAGGTATATAGGCTAAGAAAGAACATGGAAGCGAACAATAGAAGCAATGCTGGCCAGTAGGTCAGAAAGGCACGGAGATTCCCGACAGTAATATAGCTTTGTCCCCATAATTTCATGATATAATCGAGAGCCAAATTGAATAATGGTAGGATTAATAAAATAAAGATTAATTTATAGGAGCTATCTAAAAGGAATAAAATCCGATTATGAGATTTCATTCCTAAACGATATCGTTTCATCAACCATTTCATAATAAATCTCCTTTTGGGCAAACTTCATAGATGGAATAACTTGATTTTTTAAAGTCCTATGCTAAAATAATAATATTCCAATATTTTCTTATGTTTATAATATTAATGTATGCCCATAGGCAAGGACCATTTTCAGTTATTTTAAATCCAAAAAAGATTTTGCTAGTTGGACATACCGGTAGAGGAGATAGTCGAAATGATAAATCGATTGGTAAAATTATTTGTGAAGCATAGTGACAGGGTAGAGGACCAATCCGTTCGAACCGCTTACGGTATTCTGGCCAGTGTCGTCGGAATGATATGTAATATTATATTATTTGCAGTTAAACTGATCGTTGGAATGATGATTAATAGTATCTCCATCATGGCGGATGCCTTTAATAATTTATCCGATGCGGCTTCCTCTGTTATCAGCTTCATTGGAGTAAAACTAGCGGGACGTCCAGCGGATAAGGAGCATCCCTTTGGACATGGCCGTTTTGAATATATCGCTGCCCTAGCAGTAGCTTTCTTAATCCTGCAGGTTGGTTTCTCTTTGTTTAAAAGTTCCTTTACCAAGGTACTGAAGCCGGAAGCGATTGATTTTAACCCCATTCTGGTTGGAATACTCGGACTCTCCGTCCTGGTAAAGATATGGTTGGGACTATTTAACCGGACGCTTGGAAATCGGATTAATTCTGCTGTTATGAAGGCTACGGCAGCAGATTCTCTTGGGGATGTTATGGTTACCACAGCAACAATAATATCCACAGTGATTGCAGGCATGACAGGCTGGAAAATTGATGGATACATGGGTATTGTTGTGTCAATCTTTGTCCTACTAGCAGGTTTTAATATTGCAAAGGATACTCTGGAGCCATTACTGGGGCAAGCGATTGACCGGAAGGTCTATGAGGATATCAAGGAGATGGTGGAGGGCTATGAAGGAATTGTTGGTACCCATGATTTGATTATTCATAATTATGGACCGACTCATCGTATGGCTACCATTCATGTGGAGGTCCCCAATGATATCGATTTTGAAAGGGCTCATGAAACCATCGATCAGATCGAAAGGGATGTCCTGGAATCCCAAGATATCTTTCTTGTAATCCATATGGATCCGGTAGAGATGAATGATGTTATGGTTTTGGAGATTAGAGAAATGGTTACCAAAATTGTGACAGATTTGGAGCCAAAGTCTAACATTCATGATTTTCGTATTGTAAATGGTGAATTACAGATTAATCTAATCTTTGATTTGGTTATTCCGTATTCCTATACAAAACAGGAAGAGCAGAAGCTTTTGACTAGAATACTAGAGGAAGTCAGAAGAAAAGATTCCAGATATAATTGCGTAGTAACTGTGGAGAATAGTTTTGTGGCTGAGGAGTAGGTATTCATATGACTCTAAACCCTTGGAATATCAAGGCTTAGAGTCGCCAAGATACTGTTAGAATATGGTAATAAAAAAGTGTAAAAAAAGGCTTGCTTTTTATTTCTCTATCCGTTATAATATCATTCGTGGCCGTCAAATCAGCCATGTACCACAAACTGAATAAAGTATTGGGCTATCGCCAAACGGTAAGGCACTGGACTCTGACTCCAGCATCTCAAGG
>CAYMLE010000238.1:0-2887 GCA_964391115.1 uncultured Herbinix sp.
AGCTTATCTATACTGCGATTTGATAGGGCAAAAATACGACTCCGGTCGTAGGCCGCGAAGCCGAGCAGGATGACTGTCGTTCTATACAAACTACTCAATACAGGCTCGAACTCATCATCCTCAGCCTCAAACTCCTCATTCTCCAGAGTGTCGTCGCTTTCTTCATCATTCCTAGAAATACTGTTAACCTCGTTGATTAGCTTCGACATGTTAACTCCATACTCGATGGAATTATCGATGATAAAGCTCAACTCTGGGGTATTTCTTAGGTTTAAGGTTTTCGCTAATTGTCCACGGATATAGGATGAGGCGCTCTTAAGACCCTGTGCAGTTGCATTTCTGGACTCTTCATCCCCTAATATACTGATATAAACCTTCGCCGTCTTTAAATCCGGTGAAACCTCCACCGCCACGACGGAAGTCATGGGATTAATTCTGGGATCCTTAATACCTCTGTTAATCAGAATACTTAATTCTCTTTGTACCTCTGCATTAATTCTGGTGTTTTTTATACTATTTTTTCTCATACCATCACCATTACCTTTCTGTCCATAGACAAGTAGCGACCGTAACTCTCACTATCTCGGTATTTCTGCCATAATATAAAGCTCGACCTTATCCTCTTCCTTGACTTCATTAAATTTCTCAAATACCAGACCACATTCGTAACCGGTATTGACTTCCTTAACATCATCCTGGAATCTCTTCAGGGAGGCTAGGATACCATCATAAACTAAATCTTTGCCTCTGTATATTCTTGCCTTACAGCCTCTTATGATCTTACCATCAGTAACATAAGATCCAGCAATCGTTCCGATTCCAGAGGCCTTAAAGGTCTGTCTGATCTCCGCATGACCAATTACTTTCTCTTCAAAGATCGGATCCAACATACCCTTCATGGCTGCTTCTACATCATCAATTGCATGATATATTACCTTATAGAACTTAATATCAATCTTTTCACGATCTGCTGTTTCTTTTGCAGCATTATCCGGTTTCACATTAAAGCCAATGATAACTGCATTAGATGTGCTAGCCAGAATGACATCGGACTCGTTAATCGCACCAACGCCACCATGAATCACCCTAACCGCTACCTCTTCATTCGTAAGCTTAAGCAGACTCTGTTTCATCGCTTCCACTGAGCCCTGAACATCGGCTTTAATAATCAAGTTTAATTCCTTAACATTACCTGCCTGGATCTGAGAGAAAAGACCGTCTAGAGATAGCTTCGCCTTGGTATCAGAAATCAGCTTCTCTTTACTCTGGGTGATAAATGCTTCTGCAATGGTTCTTGCTTCTTTTTCATTATCTGTTGCTACGAAGATCTCACCTACATCGGGAACTTCATTTAAACCAAGGATCTCAACTGGTGTAGAAGGAGTAGCTTCTTCCACTCTTCTGCCCTTGTCATCCACCATGGCACGAACCTTACCAAATGCAGATCCAACCGCGATCGTATCTCCAACCTTAAGCGTTCCTTTCTGTACAAGAATGGTAGCTACCGGTCCACGACCTTTATCTAATTCTGCTTCAATTACTAATCCTCTTGCCTTACGATTTGGATTCGCCTTAAGCTCAGCCATCTCAGAAGTTAACAGAATCATCTCTAGCAACTGAGTAATACCCTCTTTGGTATGAGCAGATACCGGTACAAAGATTGTATCTCCGCCCCAATCCTCGGCGATCAGCTGATATTCTGTTAATTCCTGTTTTACTCGTTCAATATTAGCACTCGGTTTATCAATCTTATTAATAGCAACTATAATCTGAACTCCAGCTGCCTTTGCATGGCTGATTGCCTCGATGGTCTGGGGCATTACACCGTCATCTGCTGCAACAACAAGAATGGCAATATCCGTAGACTGTGCCCCTCTCATACGCATGGAGGTAAATGCTTCATGTCCAGGAGTATCTAAGAAGGTTATCTTCTCACCGTTAATATCTACGGTATATGCTCCGATATGCTGTGTAATACCACCGGCTTCTCTGGAGGTTACACTGCTCTTACGAATTGCATCTAATAGTGAAGTCTTACCATGGTCTACATGACCCATAACACAGATTACCGGAGGACGTTTCTCTAAGGTCTCTATTGCATCGTCTTCTTCCTTCAGTAATTCCTCAACTTCATTTACCTTTACTTCTTTTTCTGCAATAATATCATATTCAAGTGCAATTTCTTCTGCCTCTTCATAGGTGATTTCAGAGTTAATAGAAACCATCTTACCAGCTAGGAATAACTTCTTAACTACAATTCCGGCATTGATTTTCATCTTATCCGAAAGTTCTTTGATTGTTAATACTTCAGGTAAATCGATCGTTTTAATAACTTCCTTTACCTGAACCACAGGCTTAGGCTGAATGAATTGACCCTTCCTTGGCGCTAGCTTGTTAATGTTCTTCTCATCATCCTTGATAATGCCCTTATCCTTATATAACTTTTCTTTATTTATTCTGTCTCTGCTACGACGATTGCTATTACCATTCTTCTCAGCAACCTTCTGGTCTAGAATCTGCTGATCAAAGGTCTTTCTATCATTAGGTCCTCTACCGGAACCACCCTTTTTATTGCCCTGGGAACGATTGCCGTAGCTCGGCTTATCATCCTCGTCTTTATTAAAGCCTCCATCAAAGCCACCTCTAGGAGCATATCCGCCCGTTCTTTGGCCTCCGCCCTGTGTTCCTGCGGGTCTTGAATAACCGCCTTGACCTTGACCTGCCGGGCGATTGCCCTGGTAGCCTTGGCCTGCGGGACGATTTCCCTGATAGCCCTGGCCTGCTGGACGATTTCCTTGATAGCCGCCTTCGCCTGCGGGACGATTCCCTTGATAGCCCTGACCTGCGGGACGATTTCCTTGGTAGCCCTGACCTGCGGGACGATTTC
>CAYMLE010000239.1:0-2862 GCA_964391115.1 uncultured Herbinix sp.
CCTGTCCCCTGAAGGAAGAGATTGTGGGGAGTGGCTTTGATTTTGTTGTTATGAGAGAACTTACCGGTGGCTTGTATTTTGGTGAACGAAGGACAGAAGAAGTGAATGGGATTAGGAAGGCTACTGATACTCTGATATATGATGAGAATGAGATTCGAAGGATTGCCAAATGGGCCTTTGAGATCGCTATGAAGCGAACGAAGAAGGTTTGTAGTGTAGATAAAGCTAATGTACTGGATTCCTCCCGGCTTTGGAGACAGGTTACGAAAGAGGTAGCCAAGGATTATCCAGAGGTTGAGTTGACTGACATGCTGGTGGATAATTGTGCCATGCAGCTAGTGAAGAATCCGAGACAGTTTGATGTTATCCTAACTGAGAATATGTTTGGAGATATTCTTTCCGATGAAGCTAGCATGATAACTGGATCCATCGGAATGCTAGCCTCTGCCAGCTTAGGTGATACCAAATTGGGACTTTATGAACCGAGTCATGGCTCTGCTCCTGATATTGCAGGGCAGAATAAAGCGAATCCAATTGCAACAATTTTATCCGCTGCTATGATGCTTCGATATTCCTTTGACTTAAATGCAGAAGCAGATGCTGTGGAAGAAGCAGTTAAAATGGTTCTTAAGAAGGGGTACCGGACCATTGATATTATGTTCGAGGGAAACATCTTGGTTGGAACCAGTGAGATGGGCGATGCGATTATAAAAGAGATCTAGGTATCTATATTTATTATAGAATTAGGAGGATATCACAATGGGTATGACGATGACGCAGAAGATACTAGCTGCCCATGCGGGGCTTCATCAGGTAACAGCCGGACAGCTGATTGAAGCAGATTTGGATATGGTATTGGGCAATGATGTAACAGCACCAGTTGCAATCCATGAGATGGAGAAAATGAAGGTGAAGAAGGTCTTTGATAAGGATAAAATCGCCCTTGTA
The DNA here is from genome assembly GCA_964391115.1 of uncultured Herbinix sp. GTDB lineage: Bacteria > Bacillota > Clostridia > Lachnospirales > Lachnospiraceae > Mobilitalea. Next base: position 949 of record CAYMLE010000239.1, read on the forward strand.
CCAGATCATTTCACTCCAAATAAGGATATAAAATCTGCAGAAAACTGCAAATGCGTTCGTGAATTTGCTATGGATCATGATATTACAAATTATTTTGAAATCGGTGAGATGGGAATTGAGCATGCCCTTCTTCCTGAAAAAGGTATCGTAGTAGCAGGGGATGTGATTATCGGAGCAGATTCTCACACCTGTACCTATGGGGCCCTGGGGGCTTTTTCTACCGGAGTTGGAAGCACAGATATGGCTGCGGGAATGGTGACGGGAAAAGCCTGGTTCAAAGTGCCGGCTGCTCTTAAATTTGTATTAAAGGGTAAGCCGTCGAGATGGGTTGGCGGCAAGGATGTTATCCTTCATATCATCGGTATGATTGGCGTGGATGGTGCTCTGTATAAGTCCATGGAGTTTGTAGGCGATGGGATAGAAAATCTATCAATGGATGACCGCTTTACCATTGCTAATATGGCCATTGAGGCAGGTGCAAAGAATGGGATATTCCCCGTAGATGAGGCTACTATAAGCTATATCAAGGAACATTCCACCAGAGAATATAAATGCTATGAGGCAGATGAGGATGCAGAGTATGAGAAGACCTATGAGATTGATCTGGCTTCCTTAAAGCCCACCGTAGCTTTCCCACATCTCCCGGAAAATACACGTACAATTGATAATATTGAAGATATTAAAATAGATCAGGTTGTTATCGGATCCTGCACCAATGGTAGAATTGAGGATCTTCGGACTGCAGCAAAGGTGCTGGAGGGGAGAAGGGTTGCGAAGGGGATTCGTCTGATCATATTTCCTGCTACCCAAAAGATTTACCTACAGGCGATGGAGGAAGGATTAATGGCGACCTTCATAAAGGCTGGAGGTGTGGTTAGCACTCCCACCTGTGGACCCTGTCTAGGTGGACATATGGGAGTTTTAGCTGCAGGAGAACGAGCGGTAGCCACGACGAATCGGAACTTTGTAGGACGAATGGGACATGTCGAATCAGAGGTTTATCTTGCGAGTCCAGCAGTGGCAGCAGCCAGTGCAGTAACCGGTAAAATCTCCGGTCCGGAAGAGTTGGGCTTATAACCACTTATGAAATAATATGGAGGTAATTATCTATGAAAGCTTATGGTACAGTTCATAAATACGGCAATAACGTTGATACAGATGTTATCATTCCGGCAAGGTATCTGAACTCCTCTGATCCGAAGGAGTTGGCTGCAAAATGCATGATTGATATCGATAAGGATTTTGTAAATCGAGTTAAACCAGGAGATATCATGGTTGCCAATAAGAATTTTGGTTGTGGTTCTTCGAGAGAACATGCACCAATCGCCATAAAAGCGTCCGGTATTAGCTGCGTCATCGCTGAGACCTTCGCTAGAATATTTTATCGGAATGCAATCAATATCGGTCTTCCTATTATAGAATGTCCCGAAGCAGCGAAAGAAATTATGGCAGGGGACGAGGTAGAGATAGATTTTGACAGTGGTATGATCTATAACCGCACAAGAAACACTAGTTATCTGGGGCAGGCCTTCCCGGAATTCATGCAGAAGCTTATTGCAGCAGAGGGTCTTATTAATTATATCAATAATAAAGCATAATTAGTAGAACTATGAAACTATAGGGTTGAGCAGCATAAGCAGTGTGTTAAGTAGCATTAGATTAATAGTATGAGCTACATGTTCAAATAAGAGAGCTAAGATTAAGACACCTTTAACCTATGGCTAGAAGCTAAGGTTGGAGGTGTCTTTTGTTTGGACTGAAAAAGTATTATGTAACTAGCTTTATAAAAGCAAGTTGCTCTTTCACATTTGCTTTATTCGTTCTTTAGGCGTAGAATATTATCGTAAAAATATTAAGACTAGATTATTATGACGTAAAATATTATGTTAAAGATCAGTCTGAATATAAAAAAGT
>CAYMLE010000240.1:0-2843 GCA_964391115.1 uncultured Herbinix sp.
TAAAAAGCCTATGAAGTTCCGTTTCCGAAATAATTTTGTAATGGACAAAGTAAATATAATTATCGAAACATTAAGCAAAAACATGGCTGGATTCTTAATAACATACCCTAACCCTTTTAGAATGGAACGTCGGCTCAGCATCTCCAATAAAAAAACAATCCCCACCGATAGGAGGATAACCGGCATAATCTCAAATCGATCCTTTTGCTTAACCAAGTTTACAGCACTTTTATATTTATCTTTTATGTTCTTATATGTATTTGAACCTATTTTTCTTCCCATCGCTAGTCAAACTCACTTTCTACTGATATTACTTATTATGATTAAAGAAAAATTATTTCCATAAATAAACAGGTCGATTATAACATTCTGTTATTTAATCGTCAATTGTGTTTTTGCGAAATCGAACCATATTGTTTAATTTCTTTTCAATATCTGTAAAATGGTAATTATTAATATGATTTACGACTTGATTGTTTTATTTCAGAATTGAATATCAATCATTATAGCATGCTATAACGTTTGATGTATAGACACTATTTATTTCTACAACAATTGTTTTAAGCATAGGAAAAGTCCCCGGTTTCATTATGAAATCCGAGGACCTGGGTATTTGATGCCCTATCCGATATTTGATTCAGTCTAAATAATTATATATGTAGGTACTCAATTTTATATGTATTCCGGTATCCCGAGTTTAGCCGTACATGAGTAGCTGTCTCTAGGAATCTAAGAATCGTATCCACAACCTTATGACAGAGCTGAATTATATACTGTATATCTACCTTTACTGCTTTGGCCACTTTCACATATTCCTTATGGGTTGCAGTGATAAATTGGATAATTCCCTCCAATGAATAGGAAATATTATCCTCCATTTGTTCCCGATCTCTTTTAGCCTCATCCAGACCCACATAATCTTTAAGACGGAATTTTAGCTCCTTCTCATAATACACGTGTTCTGTCATTGTACCTGTGAAAATAGAATTATGGGGATAGGTACAATAATCCGCAAGATAATGAGTTATAACCCCCAGATGTCTCGCATAATAACCATTGATACCTTTATTCACATCATAGTCCACAGTAATCCTTTTAATTTCTTCTATTAATATCTCAAAGGTCTCGTCTATTGTATGTCGTTTTGTAAGAAATGATGGCTTTATATCGGGTAATATACTGCCTATATAAAATGCTTTTCTGTGATTTTGTAGGCCTTGTACTTTCATGTTAGCTAGCAGTAACTTTGCAAGTGAGATATGAGACTTTTTTCTCATTAATTTCCTCCTGTGAAAAAAGCAAGTTCATAGGAATTAATGTAACCTGTTTAACCTGCTTAAAAAATACTACAAGTTTTATAATACACTTTTTATTCCCTCAATACAATAGCAATTATTAGCAATAAATATAGCACTTTTTAATACCAATTGTGCAAAATGATTCGGCTTGATATTCCTATGATCTTCATTTAAGAAATAATTATAAAATAATACCAAATTCTTGACATTGCTTATTACTTCTTGTAAGATTATACAAAGAATATTAAAAAATTAGGAGTTGATTTATTGGATCTTAGTGATGCGTCACGACCAATAGCATTGGTTATATTATTGTTACTATCTGCTTTTTTCTCCGGCTCAGAAACTGCATTAACCACCATAAACAAGCTTCGGATGCGCACCTTGGCAGAGGATGATGTCAGAGGAGCTAAAACCGTACTGAAGTTGATTGAAGAGCCTGGCTATATGCTTAGTGCAATATTAATTGGTAATAATATTGTTAATCTATCTGCTTCAGCCCTTGCTACTACTATGGCTATTGATTTATGGGGAAATCAATGGATCGGACTTGTAACCGGTATATTAACTCTATTTATCCTTGTCTTTGGTGAGATTACACCGAAATCCATTTCAGCTACCTTTGCTGAGAAGATTTCTTTGATCATCTCTGGACCGATTCTACTGTTAACAAAGCTATTCAAGCCGTTCAGCTTTCTCATAAATAAACTTAGTTATGGTATAATGCTCTTATTACATTTGGATCCGAAAGCAAAAACGAATGGAATTACAGAGAATGAGTTGCGTACCCTTCTTAATTACAGTCATGAAGAAGGGGTTATCGAAACAGAAGAACGTCGAATGATTACTAATGTGGTAGATTTCGGTGATTCCCTAGCTAAGGATGTCATGGTCCCACGGATAGATATGTCATTTGCCAGCGTAGACCTTTCTTACGAAGAATTAGTACAAACCTTCGCTCAGGATAAATATACAAGAATGCCGGTATATTCTGATAATAGGGATAATGTTATCGGTATTGTTAATTTGAAGGATGTCTTCTTTTATAATGGTGATATAAAGAATTTTCATATATCAGATATCCTCCGTGACCCTTACTTCACTTACGAATTTAAGAAAACCTCAGAATTACTGATTGAAATGCGCCGATGTTCAATTCCCATTGCCATCGTACTCGATGAATATGGTGCAACTGCAGGACTTATTACAATTGAAGATTTATTAGAAGAAATTGTCGGTGAAATCAGAGACGAATATGATGATGATGAAGAGGACAGCATCCAGGCTATTAATGATAATGAATATATCGTTGACGGTAATACCAAACTGGACGATATCAATGAAGCGCTTGGACTTAATATAAACTCCGATGATTATGATTCCATCGCCGGGCATATTATATATCTCTTGGATCATCTACCTGAGGAAGGCGAGACTGTAATCGGTGAACATGTCATTTACACGGTCGCTGCTGTGGATAAAAACCGAGTTGATAAGATTCACATTCAACTCAATCCAGAAAAGGATGAGGATTCGGATAGCGAA
>CAYMLE010000241.1:0-2803 GCA_964391115.1 uncultured Herbinix sp.
TATACAATGATAACGGAACAGCTAAAGGCGTGGCAGTTGATATTGCTAAGGCTATTGGTGATAGTATTGGCTACGAAGTTATAGTTATTACAGAGAACTGGGAGCAAGCACAGAAGATGGTGCTTAATGGAGAGGCTGACGGTCTTCTTCAGATCAATCCAAACCCTGAAAGGAATGAACTCTATGATTTTTCTACTCCCCTGCTAAAATCCGAATTTTCAATGTTTGTTCAAACAGGTAATATGACGTTGAGGAGCATTAAGGACTTAGAAAACAAAATTGTTGGAGTAGAGGCCGGTGGATATCCGAACATATTGCTTAGAAGGTATGAGGCAATAGATATTGAAATAATTCATGATTGGGAAACTTCATTTAAAGCCTTAAGTGCAGGAGATTTGGATGCTATTATTGTGGACCGATGGATTGGCGAATATGAGCTTGCTAACAGCGGAGTATCCGATATTAAAATAGTAGACACGCCTATTGAGATTCAATATTCCAGGATCGCTGTTAGAAAAGGTGATACCGAAACTCTAGCCTTGATTAACTCTGGCTTAAAAGAAATTACTGATGATGGCACTGTTAATAAAATTATAGAAGCATGGCAAGGGAAAAGAGTGATATACCTAACTGAAGATTATTTTCAGATTTTTTACTTGCGCACAGCAAGTATCTTTTTGTTACTGGTAGCATTGGTCGCAATATATTTTGTAAGAAAATATCAAAAGTTAAGCAAGAATCTGGAAATTAGTATAAAAGATAGAACAGAGGAACTCCATCAAACAAATATAATGTTAAAAGCTGCGAATTTGAAGCTTGAACGGATTTCAATGATAGATGGCTTAACTTCAATTGAGAATAGAAGAGCTTTTGACATTGCGTATAATAAAACCTGGAAAACATGTTTACGAGAAAATATGCCTTTGGCTATTATTATGATAGATATTGATAACTTCAAGCTCTTTAATGACACTTATGGTCATCTAACAGGTGACCAAACATTGATAAGAATTGCAGAGGTTATAAAAAATGGTATAAAAAGATCAAGTGATATAGCAGCGCGATACGGTGGTGAGGAATTTGTTGTAATGCTGATGAACACCACTACAGAGGGAGCAGAATTTGTAGCTGAGGAAATACGAACAAGTATTGAGGAACTAGGAATAGAAAATGAAAAAGTAAAAAATGTTTTAACTGTCAGTGTAGGTGTGGCATCCGTTGTTCCTGATGATGATATGTTGCCAAATGAACTTATTGAAACTGCTGATAGAGCATTATACATGGCAAAGAAAGATGGTCGCAACAAAGTTATAGTCTGGGAAAATCAATAAATAAGCCTTCGATATGTGTTAATGGAACATATCGAAGGCTTATTTTTAGTTAAAAATGTAGTTGGAAAACATGTAGGGCTGAGTTGACAGTATAGATAACGCATAGGTTGAAGGGACAGGATGGATGTAAGATTTGGTTTTTACAGAACAATAATAAAGTAAATAGATAGATATAAATGATGGGATTAGATTACTTATTGTGGTAAAATTTAGTTAGACACAACGTGCCTTATTTATAGATATGGAAAAGGGAGAGGGTATAATGGATTACGAAGTAGAATCAATTAAGAGTGAAAATGAGCATCGCGTATTCACTATCAATCATGATTATCACATCCATACCAGATTGTCGACATGTTCTTCTGATCCTGAGCAAACACCGGAACGAATCATGCAGTATGCAAAAAAGTTCCATTTGAAGAAAGTATGTCTGACTGATCATCTGTGGGATGATGCAGTTCCGGGAGCAAGTGACTGGTATAAGCCACAAAATATTACCCATATCAGAGAGTCGCTCCCACTTCCTAAGGATGATGAAGTGGAAATGTATTTCGGATGTGAAACTGATATGGATAAAAACAATACATTAGGACTTGCAGAGGAGAATTTTGACCTATTTGACTTTATCATTGTTCCTACTACACATTTGCATATGCGTGGTTTTACAATCGCTGAGGAAGATTGGGATAGTATTGATAAACGGAGAGAACTGGTAATTAATCGTTTATATCATCTGTTAGAGCAGCGTTATCCATTCCATAAAATGGGCTTGGCTCATATAACATGTCCTCTAGCAGCTGGGCATGACGACCAATGGAATAATCATTTGAAGTTGTTTGGTGGGATATCTGATACTGTATATACCGATATGTTCAGGAAGGCAGCAAAGGTCGGAATTGGAATTGAACTAAATGCACCGATTAATAAATATAATGAGAGGGAACTTGATATTATTCTTAGGACATATCTGATTGCGAAAGAGTGTGGCTGCAAATTTTACCTTGGTTCAGATGCACATATCCCTGCAAGTCTGGAATCTGCATACGAAAAATTTGAAACCTGGATAAAGCTACTTGGACTAACGGAAGATGATAAGTTCCATATTAAGCCAAAACATAAGATGCATGGGTAAAAATCCTACCTCGACTGGTTGGTGGATTCAATACGAAGTGAATAGCAGCTCCATATGTAGATTTGTAGGAGTACCTAAAAAATGGTCACAGACTCTCTGTATCAGGGGGTATTTAGAATGATAAGCTATGACAGAATAAAAGATTAAGAAGTGCCTGTTACGTTGATATTAGTAAAGATAGCGAATAATCCAAGGCACTGGTTTTCAGATAAAAGATAGAATGAAGGTAATGGTCAATGAGTGACAAACTTAAGGTTGCATTTATATGTGTTCATAATTACCGAAGTCCTATACCCAAAAAGCATTTACGATATCATTGATTTTTTTGTACGTGAATGTA
>CAYMLE010000242.1:0-2771 GCA_964391115.1 uncultured Herbinix sp.
ATTTAACTTATTTAAAATTTTCTCACCTTAATGGCAAAAGCCGTTGCTTCATCTATAATATTGATTGCTAATCGTGCTCCTCCGTTTCTTATTTCACATTATCAATAAGAGATTTTATCTTGTATAAATGTGCCTTGTCTTAAATCATCGAACGCTTTATTCAATTCTTCTTTTGTGTTCATTACGATAGGACCACCCCAAACCACAGGTTCATCCAGTCGTTTTGAACTTACAAGTAAAACTTGAGCTTTTTCATCTGTAGCCTTTATCTCTACCGAATCTCCAGAGGTGAGTTTTACCGCTGTCTTTTCCTTAACCAGTTCACCACCGATATATGCATCCCCTAAAAGGGTAAACACCATAACGGATTGATCACTATCTGTATTCAAAACAGTCGATGCATTGGCGTTTAGGTGCAAATCGTAATAATTAAGAGGAAGATATTTGCTCATATATCCCTTTCTTCCTTCGAATTCACCTGCCAATAGTCTTAGTTTTCCCCAATCAAACTCTATCTCCTCTATGTCAGAGTTCTTGATGCTGTGATAAGCAGGAGGAACCATTTTGTCCTTTGCAGGAAGATTCAACCATAGCTGTACACCAAGCATCCGCTCGGAAGCCGGTAATTTTTCTTCATGCATGATGCCGGAACCCGCTGTCATCCATTGGACTTCTCCATCACCAATCGTATCTTCATTCCCTAAGCTATCTTTATGAGTCATAAACCCACGATACACATAACTGATTGTCTCGATACCCCTGTGCGGATGCATGGGAAATCCCGCTGTATAGTCGTCCGGATTTGTGCTGTCAAACGAATCGAGCATTAAAATCGGATCATACTCCTCTACTGTTCCATATCCCAAAACCCTAACCAAGCTCACTCCTGCTCCGTCCTTCGTTCTAAAACCTGTAACTTGTTGACTAATTTTTCTTTCCATATGCTTAGCCTCCCTTTGCTTAATTAATGATTATATTACTCTATGATGATGACGAACTTGTACTTGCAGCTGAACTGGCAGCGATTGCCGCACACATAGCTGCTTGCTGCGCTACAATGAGTGAAACCATACTATTCACCGCTGTAGTTTGCATTGTGTCCATATTGATATGCTCGCGCTGCGTGATAATTCCTGCATACATCAATCTCTGCTTTGTAGAGACTGAGCTAAAAAAACCAAACCCTTTTTTATGGGAGAGCCAGTTGTTGATTTCAACGATATCCTGTATCATTTTATCGTTTGAACCATCTGACAAGGCCAACACACCTAAAGTTGGCAGTTCATAAGTGGTACCATATTTATATCCCGCTTTTTTTAATCCATCAAAAAGTTCTATTGTTCTTTTGCATTTTTCCTCAACCTCTCCCTGTCCCAGGGCTAATATATGACTAAGGGACAGCACGGCATTTTTAGAGAAGAAATGCGGTTTTAATTGCTGGTAACAAGATTCTATTTCATAAATCAATTCATTATCAGACTTCTCGGATAATGCTAATAGCGCGCAATTGGCACTATCCTCTCCGGATGTTAGGAATGGATGCTCTGACTTGATCAAGTCATATATCCTTCTCGTTCTAGCCGCTATGGCTTTATATTGATATGGCTCCACCAACTGTGCGATCACCATTGCTGTAAGGGGTAAGTAAGTGGATGACCAGAATTCCTTTTTAAGTAATTGGTATACTAACAGTCCATTATCAAATGTTTGCCTAGGGTTTTCACTAACTGCGAGCATTGATGCTATAGGCGAACGGGCAGTACTTCTAAAATTAGAGAACACTCCTACTTTTTCCTTCAATAGTCCTTTGCACTGCTGCAATACGGATACATCCACTTCCTTTTCATTCGAAACATAAATCCCCGCACAAGCCAAGTTAATCAACCCGCCATCCCATCCAAAGACGGTCTTAATTCGATCCCGACTTTCTAAGAGCAAAGTACAATTTTTTAACATTTGATCATTCATTGTTTCTCTCCCCCTAATTTCTGGATTTGTGTCTAGACGAATGACACAAGTCCATCAATTTATATTTAAATACACTTATTGTTCACGTATAACTTGAATACCTACTCCATTAGGGTCATTAACAAAAAAGCATTGCATGTTTTCGCCCAAAATAGTCGGTTCTCCTTTGATAATACCTCTGGTTCGTGCTTCCTTCAGTAAGTTATCATAATTATTTGTACTGTAGCCAATGGAAACATTGCTTTGAGTTTTTATCATTTCCGCTCTATCTTTACCTTTAATTCCTCAGTGTCTTGAATAAATCCCGATTCAAAAACTGTATATAGGTCAGTTTTCCTTCCTCATGATCCATCTGAATGCTTCCCGTTACTTCGATAGGTTTCAATACCTCTCCTTCTTTGCCATAGCGAATATCAGCCGCAAAGGAATAGTTCGTTGGTATCGTTTCGCTTTGAGTTATGTCAATATCATGTACAATTACCTGATATCCATTTGTGGTACTGTAGGTATGAAATTCGTTTGAAAACTGCATTTCAAATTTTTCATAACTTTCTTCTGTAAAATAAGGCTGGTACATCTCCCGCAGTTTATTCTCCAGTTTACTACTGTCAGGAATATAGATTCCACTGTCTTGGGTTGACGTTCCTTGTTGTTGATTCGGTTCCGATACAATTTGTTGAAACATCTCGTCATATAAAGTAATCAACTCCTGATTCGGGCCAGTAAGTAATTTACTTACTACTGTCCGCATAACGTCATGTCTCTTCTTTTCAAGATTTCGGTTATCTATCTCCTTGGATAGA
>CAYMLE010000243.1:0-102 GCA_964391115.1 uncultured Herbinix sp.
AGGAAAAAGCCTCAGACTGCTCTTAACTATATTTCAGGCAGTGAAGATATTCCGGAATTGGAATCTGAGATGTGGGAAATAGTAAGAAATCCATTTCCCCCC
>CAYMLE010000243.1:112-2761 GCA_964391115.1 uncultured Herbinix sp.
GTAGTGAAAAAAATCTACGAATAGAAATAATACGAAACCAAATGGATATTACTGATGATATTTCTGTAATGAACCAGGATACGTACTCTAATTTGCGTTTATCCCAAAAACAAAAGATTAAAGAATTATATTTTGATGATAAATTTATTGAAAATCATAATCCTTATATAAGATCCATTATTCGCAGGACCAGAGAATTTTTAGAGAAGACAGTTAATCCTGAAACCGGCGATTACTACCTGGAAAAGATAGATGTCCAGCTTTTCGGTGAGAACGACGATGAAGCCCTTGAGCTTATGGGGTATTTGTATCAGGCATATTCCATAGCTACAGAGTTTTGCAGTATGCTATCGTCAAGGGTCAAAGGTGGAGGATTCATGTCGACTCTCTTGCTTAGAAGAATAGGAAGTACGATGCTTGCCGGTGAGAACACTGCGAAGAAAATGCTTGCATGGACAAGTGAAGGGCAGGAAAAGCTGAAAGATTTATATGAAGATATTTTCGATGAAGATGATGAAGACAATGAGGAAGGTGAGGAAAGCCACAGCGAAATCAAGAAGCTCACTATGGAAGAAATTAACTGTCTGGATAAGCTTGTAAGGGTATTAAAGAATAATAGAGATACCGATCCTAAATATGAAAAGCTACTTGATATTCTAAATAACGGGGTATCCGGTGAAGGTGGATGGAAGGATAGAGGCTGCATCATTTTCTCTCAATATTTTGATAGTGCTCAATATGTGGCAAAACTACTGTCTATTGACATTAAAGACATGAAGATAGGCCTTTATGCCGGTGGAGACAAATCGGGCATATTTGAAAATGGTAGTTTTATTAAAGATACAAAGGAAAATATTAAGAAAGCTGTTAAGAATCACGAATTAAAGATACTTGTAGGCACAGATGCTGCTTCTGAAGGCTTGAACCTTCAAACTCTCTCAACCCTTATAAATCTTGACCTGCCCTGGAATCCCACCAGGTTGGAGCAAAGAAAGGGACGTATACAATGTATAGGACAGATCAGCAAAAAAATACTTATTTATAATATGCGATATAAAGGTTCGGTAGAGGACAGGGTTCACTCAAAGCTATCGGAAAGGCTTAAAAACATACATAATATATTCGGTCAAATTCCGGAAGTCTTGGAAGATGTCTGGATTGCTATGGCTGTGAATGATGAAAAGCGTGCTGAAGAAGCTATAAACAAGGTACCCAGGAAACATCCATTTGAGCTGAAATACGAGCAAAATATTCCAAAGACGGAAGATTGGCAGGCATGTACATTTGTGCTAGATAAAGAGGAAAAACGAAAAGAATTGCTGAAGAGGTGGTAGATTACAAATAAAATAAGTATCTGAATAATTTGATTTGTAGGGTAAGAATAAGTTGGAAATTTAAGAGGGAGTGTAGAATAGGGAGGTGCCTTATGGAAAAATTGTTGAAGGTTATTAGAGAAGAGCTTCCAGAGGATGCATTAGAAATACAGGAATGTATTGAACTATTAAATCAATCATTAAGTAGTTGTAAACAGAATCTTACTGATCACCTCACATATGCTGCTACTAGTAAACGAGAGTATGACAAGCTTGAAATGCTAAAAGAACATTTGAAAATGATAGATGAATTTCAAGACCGGTTATATACAATCTTCAATACGCTTCAACTGGAAGAAGAGGTTGAAGAAGGCATAGTAGAAAAGGAAATCTCAGATATAGAAGATAGTCACATTCCTGATTATGAAGAGCTTAGAGTAGACTCCAATATCCCACATAACTTATATGAAAATTTCACATACAAAAGGCCTGCCGGTTTTGAGTTATTCGGCAGAAGATATGATACGAAGGATTGGAAAGAAGTATTGTGTCAGACATGTGAAGTACTGGCGGCTAAAAATATTGATCTATTCAAAAGTTTTATTTCTGACAAAAATATGAATGGTAGAAAAATTGCTTACTTTGGATATGACCCGCAAGTTATTAGAGAGCCTATGAAAATTACCGGAACCAACATTTATGTAATGACAAATATGAGCGCAAATGCAATACGTAATATAATAGAGAAGATGCTTAGAAAATACAAAATAAAGATAGATGATTATAAAATATACTTCAAAGCTGATTACAGCGCCAGGCATAATTAAGTGTTGCTGGTCATAATATGACGGGTACAAGAAAATCCATCAGCTTGCATATGGATGAGATGAAAGTATCGTTATGTGACGCAGGGACTTATAAAGTGGCTGCTCAAAAAATATGAATAAGACCTTAAATTACGGTTAACTGAGCGGTTAAGGAGCGGTTAAAGGGTTTGGAATTAGCCATAGTACATGGTGCTTGCCAAGGGAGGTTGCGATATAATGTGGTTCCTCTTATTTTTATTGCTACTACCTATAGCAGTAATTCTAGAGGCTGCTAAAAAGTCCAAATAGGAGGTGGTATTATGGTTCATCTTTATTGATTAAAAAATAATCGGATATCGTCGGTGACAAGCAGGGCGGACTTTCGTATGCCTGATATTGATATACAGAAATTCATAAAAACAAAATCATCATGGCTGCTAGAGCATTATGAACTTGCAAAGAAAAAAGTTAAGATGATTGAACAACAAGAAGAAGCTGTAGCAAAGCTAACAATGGAAGAAATCTATCAG
>CAYMLE010000244.1:0-2716 GCA_964391115.1 uncultured Herbinix sp.
CGCGTTATGTACCTTCCGGATTATGCGAAGGAAATCCGTCTATCTAAGATATTTGTTCTATTAAAACATCAATATGATGAGGCAACGAACCGGAATGTGGCAATCGCGCAGAAATATGCCTTTCGCATCGCATTTATGAATTTCTGGCGGATTAACTTTACCTTTACGGTCATATTTGAAGGTGTTCTACTCTACGCAGTATATTGTAATCTTGTGAAGGGATCGATATCATTGGCAGAGCTAACGGTACTTTCGAGCTTGATGGTATCAGCAACATGGATATTAATCGGATTATTCCAGGATATCATGGAAACCATAAAAAATGGATTGTTTGTTAAGAATCTAAGGGACTTCATGGAATATGAAGAGAAAATTCCAGAAGATCAGGATGGAATTATCCCCTCAGATATTATTGAAACAATAGAATTTGACCATGTCTCATTCTCATATCAGAAGGAGCAGACGATTAAGGATCTGTCCTTCCTAATCAGAAGTGGAGAGATTGCTGCATTTGTAGGTCATAACGGTGCGGGAAAGTCAACGATTATCAAACTATTATTCCGTTTGTATGATCCATCAGAAGGTAGAATTCGATTGAATGGAATCGATATCAGGGAATATAATCTTCGTGCATACCGCAATCTATTTGCAGCAGCCTTCCAGGATTATCGTATATTGGGGATGAGCGTAAAAGATAATGTTTTAATGGGTAAGCATTATGAGGATGAAGAGGAGCTTGTCTGTGAAGCTTTAAAAAAGTCCGGTGTTTATGAGAAAATCAGCTCTCTTCCACAGGGCATACATACCATGATGACAAAGGAGTTTGATGAGCAGGGAGCAGTACTGAGTGGTGGAGAAAGTCAAAAGGTTGTTGTAGCCAGGGCCTTCGTTAAGCCTTCTCCAATCAAGGTGTTTGATGAGCCCTCCAGCGCTCTGGATCCAATCGCGGAATACGAGCTGTATAACAATATTATGCAAGACGGAGTGGGTCGTACCATGATCTTTATATCTCATCGTCTGTCCTCTGTAAAGAATGCCAATAAAGTATATATGCTAGAGAACGGGCGTATCATCGAGGAAGGTAACCACCGTGAGCTCATGAAGATGAATGGCAGTTATGCAGAGATGTATAAAAAACAAGCCATGAATTATCTTGCAGTTGAAGATGTAGAGGGGGTGGAGCTGTGAGTAGAAAGAAGGATAATATCAATACAAAGCAAACCATGAAGCAGGTCTGGGGTAATAATTGGTTCCTAATAAAACTCTGTTTTTTGGCATCACCGATTTATATCATATCGATAACACTTGATGCGATACGTAATCAGGTTTCTATCTTTTTTGAACACACTTATGGTATCGGTTTTGTATTAGAGGCAGCGGAATTTAATTATCCATTCCGTAGGGTAGCATTGTTTATCCTGATCTTGGCTGGCTTTATTACCCTAGGGATGGTTTTTACCGTTATCACGAATAATCTGTGGGTGACAAAAGGATTACCAAAGGTTCGGCGTAGGGTGAAGATGATATTGTATGAGAAAGCGAAGGAGCTGGATCTAGAGTGTTATGATAATCCCGAATATTACAATGAACTAATACTGGCAATATCGGAAGCAGATAAGCAGATTGACCGCTGTGTTACCTTCCTGCAAAATACCGCATCGGGTATCACAGTATTCATTTCCACAGGTATCTATTTTTTTATAAAAGATAAATCCTCCATCTTATTTGCATTAGTATCCTTCCTTATGGCATTTTTCTTTAATCAGATATATAACAAACTGTCATATAAAGTACGTATCAAGCGAAATCCCTTAGAGCGAAAAAGGGAATATATCAAGAGGGTATTTTATCTGAACGATTATGCCAAGGAAATACGTCTGAACCCGGAGGTCTCTGACATTCTGTTTGACGATTTGGAACAGGCAAATAAGGAGATCTATCAAGTAGAGAAAGATTATGCGAATCGCCGATTTCTAGTAGGCTTTCTTCGTCGGTACGTGAGTAATGACTTTTTTAGTGATGTCCTATATATATCCTATTTAACTTTCAAAGCAGCTGTACTAGGGACTCTTTCTTATAGTAGCGTGGCTATTCTTTATAACTCCTTTGGACGCTTGAAGCGTGGTATGAGAGTGTTTACAGATATTTATCCGTTTGCCAGTGAAACCAGCCTGTATGTACAGAAAATTCGTGACTTTTTGAATTATGACCCGAAGATTATAAGTGATAAGAGCCTAGCTGTACCAAGACAGGCCAAAGCGATTGAATTAAAAAATGTATCCTTTGCTTATAATAAAAAGGATGGTAATATCATAAATGATATATCACTTTCTATAGCCCCAATGGAAAAGATTGCGCTTGTTGGCTATAACGGTGCAGGAAAGACAACATTGATTAAGCTGATTATGCGATTGTATAATACTACGGAAGGTGACATCTTTGCGGATGGAGAGAATATACGAGATTATAATGTATGGGACTATCGTTCTTCGATTGGTACAGTCTTTCAGGATTTCATGATATTTGCTGGAACCGTTACTGAAAATGTATTGATGGATAAGGCTAGCGAAGCCGATATTAACAAAGTGGAGTGGGCATTACGTCATAGTGGCTTTGCTAGTAGAATAAAGACCTTGGAGCATGGACTAAAGACTGAACTGACATCGGAATTTGCTAAGGATGGGGTAAACCTCTCCGGTGGTGAGAGCCAGAAGCT
>CAYMLE010000245.1:0-1936 GCA_964391115.1 uncultured Herbinix sp.
TCATTCAGTTTTAGATAAAGTGTCGTCATGTCCTCCCTGATACCATATGATGACAAGAATACATCAAAGGTGTTTTTAGCATTGTTTGTCTTGTATACCCACTTCTCCCCGTGGTAGATAAAAAAATAATCATCTATAATTTGTGAATTGCCCTTATATTTTCTAAAATCTTCAAATAAATCGATTTCATAATATGCATTTCTCTCTATGTAAGATTTCTTGTAATAGATTTCCGACGAAAGTTTATATGAGATTTCAGCCAGAATATCATGTTGGTTTTCTATATCTGTTATAGCAAGTGACAGCTTGTCCATTACTGTTGCTTCGTGATTTTTCTTTAATTCATTGACTGATGCAAAGTACAGTATAATACCAATTAGAAAGCAGGCTATTAATACGATAGCAAATGAAGAAAGAATATATTTGTAAACAATGCTAAATCCACGGTTTATCCTACTCACTAATACTACCTACTTTCAATGAATTTAGAAGATAAAGCCAAGTTACTCCAGACGGAAAGCTTGATAAATCAAAGCCTTCCATCTGGAGTCCTATAGGATTCTGACCTTCGTTAAGTCGCTTTATTCAATATATCGGTTCTACCATTAGTTTTCCTTAATACCCTATGTTTCGCTTTCCTATTTGTATTGTTCCTTAAAGGCCTGGAGCTGGATCTCAAAATATTCCTGCATATCCATAGAGTCCAAATCACTTCTATACTTCTCAAACTCTTCTTCTGTAAGGGGACGAGCACCTGTGATAAACTTAGCTGTTTCTGAGGTAATATAATCCTTTATAACAGTTTCATAGTCAGTAAGCTTGGCTGAAGTATCAGGGTCAAACATTCCGCCGGGATGTCTTACCACAGAATATGGACACCAGTGCTCTATTACCTGTAAATTAGTATACCCTACAGGATCCTTGGGATCAAACTTGGCCACTTCTGCCCCGTCGGTTCTTCTGTCAATTAGATTGCCGAAGAATCCGAATGGGCCTACATGGGCATGATAGGCTGAGTTGCTTTCGATTTTACCACTTGTAACGTCTTCGTATACTTTTGTTACACCTGATTCATCAAAGGTCCAACCAGATACCAAACCATAGGTGTCATCTACACCCTGTTGCGGACCATTGAAAAACAGATATCCTTTTTCCCTATCATATGCTACATCCATAAAACGCAGGACTGCTTCTGGTTTTTTGCATTTTGATGTTATAAATACAAAACCAGGAGTAGTAACCGGAGGACTAATAGAGGTTATCTTCTTGTCATTCCACTCACAAGTCATTGGGTCAAGCATTTCCCATTCAGACCAATCCTCAACAATGCCATTTGTTCTATAATGGGCAAAAAAGCCATAGTAGCCGTTAGCTGCTTTTGCATTGACCTGAGAAGAATCAAGAGAATAAAAGTCCCTGTCTATCAAGCCTTCATTGTATAAGGTGTTCATGAATTTTAGGAACTCATAATATACATCATGATAATGCAGCATTACCATTTCGCCTGTTTTATAATCTCCATCACGTACTGCATACAGGGTTGAATATGAGTTGGTTACAAATCCAAAGCTGTTGAGAAGAACTGTACTTGGATTATAAACAGCTGATGAGCCGCCCAATGGAACCAAATTATCTCCAGCATTGCCCGGATCCTTTTCTTTAATTTGCCTTAATACATCGACAAACTCGTCAAGGGTCTCAGGCGGTTCAGTATACCCTATAGCACTTAACCATTTAGTATTATACCATAGGGGTTGAAATGTTGGATTAATTCGATATTCTTCTTTTTGTTGAAATTGAGGTAATGTATAAACATTGCCTTCAAGAGTAGCACTCAAGCTGATGGTTTCAGGTACTTCTTGAGTATTCCTGTATAAGTTAGGCATGACGTCCTCATTAATAAATTCATTAATAGGGATCAACTGGCCTTCCTTAT
>CAYMLE010000245.1:1946-2688 GCA_964391115.1 uncultured Herbinix sp.
CTGAGAGCCTTTACTGTTAATGGCATACCAGGTAAATAAGGCTTCTGGAATATCATCGGAAGCAAACATGAGTGTTGTTCTTTCACCCATAGCGGCTGCAGAAACATGCTCTACTTGGAAATCGATATTCATCTTATCCTTTGCCCATTCAAAAATCCATAGTTTATCAGGATTTTGAATCAATTCAGGTTCGTAAATAGACATTACTTCAATTTTTACAGTGTCATTATAACGGTAGAAACCATCTACAATGCGTCCCTCTTCCACATCTTCGGTATCTGTGTTATCTGTGCTTGATGAATCTTTATCTTCATTTTTTGGTGTGCTAGTAGGACTTACTGTATCTTTGTTCCCGGAATCAGATGGGCCTGAGCAGGCAAACATTGTCACTGTCATAGCTATGATAAGAACAAGTACAAGTAGCTTTTTTAGTGATTTCATGATTATTCTCCTTTCAAGGTTTTTGTTTATTTTTCTTAGTGTTAGTATGTTCAAGCCCGGCCGTAGCTTGACTATACCAACATATAAAGACATAATCGAAAGAATCACCTTGCTTGTCTAAATATACTGCCATTACCCTTTAATTGAGCCAATCATTACACCTTGTACAAAATACTTCTGCACAAAGGGGTATGCCAATAGTAAGGGAGCACTGGCAATGAATATTACCGAATACTTCATACTTTGGGCCAAATGAGCTTTCTGTGCCAACATAATCTGTTCTTCGTTGGATAGCTGGGAG
>CAYMLE010000246.1:0-2684 GCA_964391115.1 uncultured Herbinix sp.
GAATAGAAGATTCCAAGGTAACTGCTTCAAGCCGTGAATTAATAAAAGGGATTGGCAATTCTACGACTATTCGCTTTGACGTAGAAGACAGGGAGGCTGCACATAAAATCTTATTAGCCCTAGTGGAGACTGTAGGTATGAGGCTGCGTTATGAGAAGTTGTGCTGCCGAGTGATTGCTGTATCCATCCGCAAGGCGGATGATTTGACCTCTTATAGTCACCAGATGAAGATTCAATCTCCAACAGACAGTACTACTGCTATATATGAATATTGTAAGATCTTGTTTAACGAAGCTTGGAAAGGCGAACCTATCCGTCATCTTGGTGTCCGAGTCAGTGAGTTGTCGCCGGCGGACTATGTGCAGCTCTCCATGTTTGAAAAGGATTGGCATAAGGAGAAAAAAATTGACCAGGCTGTTGACCAAATCCGTTTGAAGTTTGGACCTGGATCCATTATCCGATCCAGTTTTTTGTGGACTTCAATAGCTCCCTTGCAGGGGGGCTTGACAGATGATGCCTCTTATCCGGTTATGACGAGTATTTTATAATGGGCATGAATCACAAATGTAGTCTTCTTGTATTACATGCTGTATAATAGCACTATAATATTTTTTATTAAATATTAAACAGCTTATTAAGAAAGCTTATAAATCGGTGATTACATGTATAAGACAAATGTTATGAGGATATTGGATAAGATGAAGCTGAATTACAAAAGTTATGACTATGCGGATACTGATGCGATCAGTGGTATCGATGTTGTAAATGCAATGAATCAGGATCCAAAATATGTTTTCAAAACCCTTGTTACCATTGGCAAATCAAATAGGTATTATGTTTTTATGATACCTGTTGCAGAAGAGTTGGATTTAAAGAAGGCTGCAGAATGCGTAGGGGGAGAAATCCATCCATATGATTAAGTCAAAGGACCTTCTTGGGGTAACAGGTTATATTCATGGAGGGTGTTCTCCTGTTGGCATGAAGAAGAGATTTCCAACCATAATACATAAATCGGCATACGATTTAGATTCAATTATTTTTTAGTGCTGGGAAAATTGGCTATCAGATAGAAATGAAGCTGGATGATTTGAAAAAAGTGATAGACATTGATATAGGTGATATAATTAGTTAATTACAAATATTAGTATAAGTAAGAGGAGAGATTTGTTTTGCATATTATTTTACTTGAGCCGTTGGGAATAGATGAAGAAAGAGTCCGCACTCTTGCGGGTGAATTAGAAAATCAGGGGCATAAGCTTACTATATACAGTAGCCGGCCAAAGGATGAAAAGGAGTTGCTGGATCGGGCTGAAGACGCCGATGTAGTTATTATAGCCAATATGCCTTTCCCAAATAATATCATTAGGGAATGCAAAAATCTTAAGATGATTTCTGTAGCATTTACTGGTTTGGATCATGTAGGTCTTGAGGCTTGCAGCGAAAGAGGCATTATCGTAAAAAATGCTGCAGGTTATTCAACACCCTCTGTAGCCGAACTAACCTTTGGATTGATAATTTCCCTTCTTAGAAATATAGTAAAATGTGATGCTGCTGTTAGAGCAGGCGGGACGAAAGATGGATTGGTGGGATTTGATCTTTTCAATAAGACATTGGGAGTGGTTGGCACCGGCGCAATTGGCATGAGGGTTGCAGAAATCGGCCGCGCTTTTGGCTGCCGAGTCATTGCAACTAGTCGTACGGAAAAGGAAGAAGCGAAGGCAATCGGTGTAGAGTATGTCAGCTTGGATACCCTTATGGCCGAGAGTGATATTGTCAGTCTTCATATTCCACTAAATGAAAACACTCGTGGGATCATAAGTAAAGAAAAAATATCTTTAATGAAACCTTCTGCTATTTTTATCAATACAGCAAGAGGTCCTGTTGTGGATAATGCTGCCCTTTCAGAGGCCTTAAGGCAGGGCAGAATTGCTGGGGCTGGCATTGATGTGTTTGACGTAGAGCCTCCCATCAGTCATAATGATCCATTGCTTGGCGTACCTAACACTGTGCTTACGCCTCACGTTGCATTCGCTACTAAGGAAGCCTTGGAGAGGCGGGCAGACATCGCATTTAATAATGTAGCAGACTGGATCAAGGGGGACCAATAGGAGGGTCCTCCTTTGCATTTTGTTTGGTCTTGTCCTATATGGTTATATATAACAATAAACTGTCATTCAGGAGGGGTGCAAGATGAATCAACAGGAACTGATGAATAAGCTTACGGTTATATTAGAGGATTCAAAGGCAGGAATACTTTCTACGACAGATAAGGAGGGGAAACCTCACTTGCGGTGGATGACGCCGACACTCATGCGAAGCAGAAAAGGAGTCGTTTTTTCAGTTACTTCACTTAATTCTAAAAAAGTACAGCAAATTTCTCATAATCCAAATGTAAGCTGGATTATACAAACCCGTTCTTTAGATCAAATTATTACCCTGCATGGCAAAATAAATATATTGGATAACCCATCTATAAAGGCAGAGGTTTTAGAATCTGTTGGTGATAAGCTCACTATGTTTTGGAAGATTAACGAGGACTTGAATGATTTCGTAGTCCTAGAGACCGTTATAGAATCGGCTGAATATTACCGCCCCATGGAAATGACTGTTCAGCACATAAAACTCATATAAATATCAGATCAAAAACACAAAAAAACCATTACTTCTTAATGATTTACTGTTCT
>CAYMLE010000247.1:0-2664 GCA_964391115.1 uncultured Herbinix sp.
AATAAAATAATACCGATTTAGTGATACTAAACTACAAATATCATCAATGCTGATATCAGCAGAATAATAGGAATGGATATATTCACAAGCTATCTCAACGGCCCTTTCTTTGGGGCCTGCAAGCCTCTTATCATCTGTTTTAACCACTCCGGTGTTTCTTAGTATCTCTATTGCCAGCTGCATTCCAATACTCTGCAACATCAACCTGCATGTCCCGCCATAATTGTCTATTTCATAGAACAGTCTTTTGATTGTTGACAAAAGACTTGACCTGCATGGATTTTGTAAACGGTTGAATACTCTGGAGCTTCCAGTGATCTGTTTTGCAATATCCTCTATCTAGGATGTTTTTATATTTATACAAGTATATTTGTCCGCTTGTCCGCCTATATTGGTTTGGATCAGTGTATCCGGCGGATATACAATCAAATGTGCTTTATTAAATTGATGCTCCTTTTTATCAATAAGTATAGGGGGCGGTGTTTTATTGCTTATAGTAAATACATAATCTGTATTCTGAATGCTTAAGCCTTTGATATACTCTGTAGGGCGTAGTGCCAAAATATCATTGGTCATACATTTTTCTATCTCGTTGTAACTGTTGCGGGGAAAGGGCTTAAGAAAAGGATGATGGGGGTAACTATCCATTTCAAAAATCACCTCATGAATGGAACAATTATTTTATTGGAAGCCGGAGCACAACCAGTTGTTAATGTTATTATATAACAAATTTGATAGCAAAGGGATATTAAGTTATAATTTTCTGGTCTGAATCAAAAAAATAACAGCCCTAAGCTCCAAATGGCTTAAAGCTGTTTGCTTACTTTCTTAGAGTATGATGCAAATCAATCCTCCATTGCCTTCATTGATGATCCTCTGCAGAGTCTCCTGAATCTTGAACTGAGCATCTTCCGGCATTCTCATTAACTTGTTGGAAAGCCCTTCTTTGACCAGTTCATGGAGAGACCTGCCGAATATATTTGAAGCCCATAGTTTCGATGGGTCACTCTCAAAGTCGTCAAGCAGGTATTTTACCAACTCTTCGCTTTGTTTTTCAGTGCCCACTATTGGTGAGATCTCCGTCTCAATATCGGCACGTATCAGATGAAGGGAAGGTGCGCTAGCTCTTAGGCGAACTCCAAATCGACCACCCTGCCGGATAATTTCCGGTTCTTCCAAGGTAAGCTCTTCCATGGTGGGTGGCACCGTACCATAACCGGTTTCTCTTACATCCCGAAGTGCATCGGCTACCCGGTCATACTCCCGTTTTGCTAAAGCCAGTTCTTTCATCAAACCGATCATCTGGTAGTCGCCCTGGATTTCGTAACCGCATTCTTCTCCAAGGATTTTATAGAAAAGTCCTGGTTTAGAATCCATCTTGACTTGTACATTTCCACTGCCCAGATCCATATTTTCTATCTTGGGCCTCTCCATATGGTCAGACTCTTCGAAGGCTCTGCCAAAGCCATCAACATCCCGGATCCTCAAAGTGTTGGCGGACGCATTCCTAGCGGCATCCATTATATACTGTATAAGCCAGTGGTCACCATCCAGGCTCAGCACCCATTTAGGCACATCCAGCTTAATCTCTGTTATCGGGAACTCGAAAAGTACATTGCTTAAAATATTGTAGATATCATTTTCAGTAAGATTCAATACATCCAATGCTAATACTGGAACATCGTACTTTTCCTCTAGAGCACTTTTTAACTTTATGGTATCCTCACCATCTGGAGTCTTGGTATTTAAAACCATAATAAAGGGCTTCTCCAGTTCCTTAAGTTCTCGGATAACCCTTTCCTCGGCCTCCACATAATTGGAACGCGGAATTTCTGTGATGCTGCCGTCTGTCGTAACCACAAGACCGATCGTTGAATGATCAGCTATTACCTTGCGAGTACCAACCTCTGCTGCCTCTTCAAAGGGAATATCATAATCAAACCAGGGAGTCCTTACCATTCTGGGGACCTCCCCTTCCATGTGCCCCATTGCTCCATTTACGAGGTAGCCAACACAATCCACCATACGAAAATTCAGGTTTGCATTTTCCTGCAGGGATACCTGAACCGCCTCATTAGGAACAAACTTGGGCTGAGTAGTCATAATTGTACGGCCTGCACCACTTTGAGGCATTTCATCACGAGATCTTTCCTTCTTGAACTCGTTATCCATATTTGGAAGGACCAGTATATCCATAATCCTTTTAATCAGTGTGGATTTTCCCGTACGAACCGGTCCAACCACACCTATGTATATATCCCCATCGGTGCGCTCAGCTATATCCCGGTACAGGTCAAACTTCTCCATCAACTTTTCCCTCCCCTTCCAGGCTACTAAATTTGGGTTATTCTATTTCATACTTTATGTATATTGGGGGTAGGAAAAGAATATGACAAGTACTCCTATCTTTTTCTGACAGAGAAGGATATCTTATTTTCCCGGCCGTTTAAGAGCCTCTTTATATTGTCCTTATGACGGTAGACAGCAATTAAGGCTAAAGCAGCTCCTATAATAATCATTGGAAAAGGCTGCTTAAAAAGGATAAGGAGGATAGGAAACAAGACAGCACCACTGATAGAGCCTAAAGAAACATATTTCGTGCTTAATGTCAATATAGCAGCAACGGCAAAAAGAATTAAACCAATACCGGGGAATAAGGTTATA
>CAYMLE010000248.1:0-2634 GCA_964391115.1 uncultured Herbinix sp.
AAGCGACCTTCTTTATGACTGGAGAGTGGATTGAAAAATATCCGGAGGATGTAAAACGAATAGCAAAGGCCGGGCATGACCTGGGAAATCATAGTGAGAATCACAAGCAAATGACTAAGCTCTCAACGGATCTATGCAAGGACGAGATCATGATAGTCCATGACAGGGTGAAGAAATTGACTGGTATAGATATGTTTTTATTTCGAGTGCCATATGGAGATTATAATAATATGGTTATTGGGACTGCTAGGGATAATGGGTATTATACGATACAATGGGATGTTGACTCCCAGGACTGGAAAGACTACGGGGTCAGTGATATCGTGAAGCGGTGTACTGTGAATAAAGATTTAGGCAATGGTTCTATCATTCTCCTGCATAATGGAGCGAAACATATGCCTGAGGCTCTGGAGGATGTGATCAAAGGGCTGAAGGAGCAGGGGTATGAGTTGGTGCCTGTGTCGGAGTTGATTCATAAGGATAATTATACGGTGGATCATATGGGGAGACAGATAAGGAAGTAAGTGGAATAAGGTATAAATGAACAGCTTGTATCTAAATAGATGCAAGCTGTATGTATTTCGAAACGTGTATTGACACTATAGATTGAATGTGGTATTGTAAGAACAATTAAACGTGGATTGACACCATTAACTAAACATAGAAACTATAATATGGATTGTGCCATGAGGTGAGTTAGATGAATAAAACAATAGATGAGTATATGAAAAAAGTATTAGAGAGATATAAGTGTTTGGGCTCATTACAAAAAACAGCTGATGAATTAGGTATCGCATATGCTAAAGTAAGAAAAATATTAATTACTTTAGGAGAATATGAAACTGATTTTAGTGTTGAAGTAGCAAAGATGAGAAGAGAAGGGAAAAGTATCTCGGATATAGCTAAAGATTTGAATACTACAACAAACAGAGTTAATGCTTTTTTACCATATGAAAAAGCAATATATGATAGTCCTGAACAAAGCTTTGATTCAAAAAAGAGCCGACTTTACAGAAATCGAGTTCATATAGCAAAGAAAAATTTTGTTACGAAAGAAAGAGCAATATTGAATAAGAAACAAACAGCCTTATTAATGAAAGGCAATGAAGAAAAGGAGAAAGCGGTGGAAAAAAAGTCAAAAGTTAAAAATATGGATTTTACTTCAGTACGACTACATTTGGAATTAGCAGATGAATATCTGACGGAATATCAGAAAAGAATGCTGCGTAGATATGGAGAGTCATCAACAGGAGAGTCAATTAGCCGGGATATTCTGATTCCGTCCGATATGATGCTTCATAATCTTCATTATGCAATACAAAGACTTTTTGGTTGGCAGAATTCCCATCTACGTAGATTTATTTTACCAGAGGAGGTTTATCAGAAAGCTACCGGAGGTACTGTTAAGGGGTGGGCTGATCTTGTTGGCATATTATTTCAACCACCAAGCGAAGCAGAGGAGGATATTTTCTGGGATGATAATTATCAAAGTGGTAGCATTAAGGTGTGGCTTAAGAAGAAGTATACCGGTCCATATCATTATGGTGGAGTTATGGAGCGCTTTGATATGGCAAAAAAAGATATAAAAAAATTACTGGATTATCATAAAAATATTGATGTAAAGGAATCCTTTCATGAGTATTGGAAACGTTCCGAGATAGATGCCAATGCAAAAATTAAAGTTTTACGAAGGGCTCCCCTGATAGATTTGACCTTGGACGAAATGAACAATTCGCTTATTATTGAAGGTGGTACAGAGAGCCTGATGGAAAGCCTGGAAGTTAGCAAATTATTAGCAGTACATGATGAAGAGCTTGATGAAGATAAAGTACTGCCCATTACGAAGGAACTGATATACAATTATGATTTCGGAGACAATTGGATAGTAAAGATTACTATAAAGAATAATTGTGAAGATCTACTAGCAAACGGAGCTGTTTCGGTTGAAGAGATTATGGAAGCTAATGAAATTGTTATGTCAAAGCATATACCGGTGTGCATCCATAAAGATGGAATGCCTGTATTGGATGATGTGGGTGGATTAGGTGGATTTGCGGACTTTTTAGGAAGAATTTATGAGAGTAAAGACAAAGAAGAAAGAGCAGATCATCGTGTATGGGCACAAAGTCTTGGCTGGAGTTCAAGGAAGGTTTCGAATAAGATGATACTATAAATGCGTAATGGTAGCTTACTATTCTTACATCATCTATTTCATAAAAATGCTACAATCGAAGTACACAATTATATAAAATATTAAATATTGGTATTGATTAAGTTTTTGTGAGAATATAAAATGAAGTAAATAAGTAATGTCTTATTACTCAATAGAAAGCTAATAACTTTATTTGAAAGCTAATTAATTCACAAATTATAGCTACGCATATTAATAAGTGACTTAAATATTGTTTCATATATAGTGGAGGTGAAAATGAAATTATATCATGCAAGCGGAGAGTTAGTTGAATTTCCTGAAATTCGGAAAGGAAAATATAGTAAGGACTTTTCGTGGGGATTTTATTGTACAGAAGATTATGAACAAGCGAAGAGATGGTCCAGAAGAAATAGAAAGACTCCTACTATTAACATTTATAATTTCAAAATTAATAATGATCTTCGGATCTTGAGATTTCAGGA
>CAYMLE010000249.1:0-2586 GCA_964391115.1 uncultured Herbinix sp.
TCGTACTTCCCTCTGATTGAAGTCTACTGGTTCTAGTCTCAGGATATGAGCAAGACTGAATTAGCTCCAGCTCTTCCTTGCTGGGATTGCTCGGAGATCCAAGATCGAGCCATGCTTTCAAGGGATTGCAGCTAACCTCGTCTACTACCTTGGTAATCAGTGCATATTCTCCCTTATCTGCAGGTAGCTCTATAGCAAGCTCCAGAGAGGATTGCTCCGTCATATCCTCCACCGGATTCCATGCAATGCCATGGAGAGTACCCTCTGCATCCTTAGTGATAAGAAGGTTATCTGTTCGGGCAATTCCCTGACCTTTTAATTGGTTAAAGAAGGAGAAGGCCCAGAAGGTGGGTTTTCGTATTAATCCATTGGCAACCAGACCAAAACAACCGGAAAATGGTGTAAAGGCCACACCCTGTTCTTCAAAGATGTCTCCGAAGGTCCAATAGGAGTAAGAGGCACAGGTATCACCCATTTCACTTAAGAGACGAGCGATATAAGCCGCATTTAAATTCGTATCGTGAATCGGGTTCTTTGGGGTATAGGAGGTATTGAATTCTGTGATGTGCATTTCCATACCTTTATATTCCGGAAAACTATCGATAATCTCCCTACTGACAACCAGTTCGTCCAATAAAGCCTTAGGATCTCTTAACTTCTGATAATCATAGTGTCCCACACGGTCCGGCATTTCGGTAGCATAGGCATGTCGGGTAACAAAATCAAGAGGAAGCTTCACCTTGGAGCAATGAGTCAGGAATTCCTTTAGCCAGCGTACATCATCTACGCCGCAGATCGCTGGCCCGCCAACGCGGAAACGAGAGTCTACTTCCTTAGCTGCCTTACTGGATACCTCATACAGCTTAAAGTATTCCGGCATGTCGGCATCCTTCCAGAACCCACGGAGGTTCGGCTCGTTCCAGACCTCTAGGGGCCAGGTAAGAACCTCGTCTCTACCATAGCGATCAATCCAGTGATTTAAGGTGGCTTTGATTAAATCAGCCCATTTACTATAATCCTTTGGTGGTGTTACATTGCCTTTCCAATAGAAGATCGTTTGGGTGCCGGAGGCTAACTTATCCGGCATGAAGCCTAATTCAACGAAGGGCTTCAGACCTAGGGAAATATAATCATCAATTACCATATCAAGGTAGGTGAAATTATACTCAACGAAAGTCTTACCGTCTTCCTCGTATTCATGATAAATAGCCATATCATCGGAGAATAGTCCATGGCCTCGGATATAGGAAAATTGAATATCCTCCTGAACCAGAGCCAGCTGGTCATGGTAGGCTTTCTGTAAGGCAAGTCCCATACGGCCGGTACCGATACAAAAGGAAGCATTGTTTTGAAAATCTAAGGAAGTATCCTGTGGAATGGAATAATGAATTTTGTTTGTCATATAGATTCTTAAACTCCTTTCAATGTTTCATATATTAATAGGTAATTGCGAAACTTGTAAATTGTAGGCATTGTACGAACAACAGATACTGTTCTGGAGCGGAAGTTAAGCGGAATGAGCGTTGGAGCGGAGGAATATGTATTTGTTGTTCATACAAGACAATAACTATAGAGTTTCGCAATTACCTATTTCATATATTAATAGGTAATTGCATCTGGAATATTTATTGTTCGTGTAATTGCAAAAAATTTATTGGTTCGCAATTACTATGTAGATGTAACTAAATAGTAATCTACAACCACTGTATTTACAATGGATTATAATATTCTTTTTGTCTTGAAATATTTGGATATAAACTATACAATAGAGCTAATTGCGAATGTAGTAATTTGTAATGGTATATTGCTATAAAAGGGGGAGTTCGGATGGGTGAAATTATAATAGAGGAGTCGAATTACAGGGCCTTTGCATTAGTTGTAGCTAATTTATTTATGCTAATTGCTTTCATAGCGATAAGTGCCTATGGATTAACCAGACACAGGATGGCCTATTGGCTTCCTGGTTTTATAGCAGGTGGAGTTTTCTTTATCGGTTTTCTGATTGCTATTTCGAAAGCGATGAAGGAAAAGAAGTTGCTCACGATTACTATAGATGGAGTTGTTGATGAAACGAGCCTCAGTGGATATGGTTTTATTTCGTTTGATGATATAAAAGAATTTCAGATTATAACCCAATACCGGACTCGGTTTATTGCAATAATTCTGAAGGATCTAAATCATTTTTTGAATAAGCTACCTCCTGCGAAGAGAAGACAGTTCAAGCGCAGTATAATTATGAAGCAACCACCAGTCGCCATCAATGTTGAGATGGCAAAGGATATGGAGCCGGAGGATATTCTGTCATTATTACAAAAAAGACTCGCAGATTATAGCTGTTTATACGATTAACTTGCCTTTATCTGGACAAAAACCGTGATAATAGGCGAGTTTGTCCATGAATCCCTAAGAATTTTAGTAAAAAAACGGGTTGTTTTATATGAAAATCTATGGTAATATAGTTACTTGTGATATGTTATACTAATTCCTTGCTCTTTAAATATGAGATTCGATTTCTTCGTCGGTCAATCCATATTAGAAAAGGGCCAGAGACCAGAAGGAGGTGCAAAGCAACTATGAATCAATATG
>CAYMLE010000250.1:0-2580 GCA_964391115.1 uncultured Herbinix sp.
GTTCTTTATAGATCTCATTCTTTATAGATCTCGTTCTTTTTAGATCTCGTTCTTTATAGATCTCGTTCTTTATAGATCTCATTCTTTATAGATCTCGTTCTTTTTAGATCTCGTTCTTTTTAGATCTCGTTCTTTTTAGATTTTATTCTTTATAGATTTTATTCTTGGTATCTCTTACCCTTCAACTTAACACTGCTTAAAACCTTCTCTTAGGTATGGTTATAATAAAACTTGTGCCTTTTTTATATTGGGAACGAACCTTGATCTTACCGGTGTGGGATAGGATAATCAGCTTGGCCAAAGATAAGCCTAGTCCGTGACCACTAATATTTTTATTTCTAACGTGGTCGGATCTATAAAAACGGTCAAAGATGTGTTCCAAATCCTTTTTGTTCATTCCGATACCCGTATCCTGTACGGTTATAACACAATCACCGTTGACATTTTGACAGTGGATTGTAATCTCATCTCCATCCGAACTATATTTAACTGCATTGTCAATGAATACACGAAGGGCTTGTTTTAGCGCCTGTTTATCCCCATAAACAACGATGTCTTCCATAATTGGGTTACTAATAATACGGTTCGTTGCTACCAGCTTGGTTTCTTTCACCATATCCGCAACCACATTTTTCATATTGAATTTCTTCTTTGACAGCTTAAATGTCTTTTTATCATGGCGGGACAGATAAAGGAGTTTTTCCACTAGATCCTGCATCGATCTGGACTCATTCTGAATGGCTTCGATGGATTCCTGCAGAACTTCTTCATTTGTTGATCCCCAACGGTCCAACAGATTCGAATATCCTTGAATAACCGCAATCGGTGTTCGAAGTTCATGGGAGGCATCGGAGACAAACTGCTTCTGACTCTCATAAGAGGTTTCTATTCGGTCTAGCATTGCATTAATAACACTTGCTAGATCCTTTAATTCATTTTTAATTCCTTCCTCATTCAGACGTTCACTATGAAGGTTATTTACAGTTAATCGGTTTGCAGTAGCCGACATCGTTCGGATCGGTTCTAAAAGCTTATCCTCCGTACGAATTCCCTTTTTAATAATTAAGGCAACAATAATCAAATATAGAAGAATCAATTTCCACAGAAGAGCAAGAAAATTTTGATAGCTGGCCGTTAAGTCATATTGAAAATCAATTCGATATGGAACACCATTCATCATATATTCCATAACCTCATCAACAATCAGCATATCCTGTCCATCATTGCGATCAAAATGGATTTCATGAAAAAAGGTTCGTTCACTGGAGGGAAGGTAGGAAATATCATTATATATCTCGGTACCATCCATCTGATTTACTATAATAAGGGATATGCCTTGCATATAATATGGATTTATTAAGTCAGTTCCCAGGTCTTCCTTTATCGATGAGATAATATCCTCTGCCATTCCATCATAACGTGACTTTTCAGACAACATATACAGAAGAAAAAAACCAGCCAATAATAGAGTACCATGGGTAATAAGGAGTTTCATATACGCCATTGCTATCCGAAAGGCTATCGATAAGCGAATATTACTTAAAAAGGTCTCCTTTTTTCTGCGGATGGGGAGGATAATACCTTGTAATAATTTACGTATTACGGATATAATCTTAGTTTTCATAAGTTAGCACGTGTATCCTTGAATACACCCCCTCCTTTAATCTTTTATTATATAGCCTACACCTCGTACTGTTGAAACCAGCCGGATGGCATACTTTTCATCAATCTTCTGTCTTAGGTAACGGATATAAACATCTACCACATTGGTGTCACCAAAATATTCATAATCCCAGACATGGTTTAGCAGCTGTTCTCTTGTTAAAACTACGTTTTTATTACGCATCATATACTCTAATAGCTCATACTCTTTTTTTGTAAGTATCAATTCATCATCCCTGTAATAAGCACTATGACTTGTTAAATTAAGTACCAAGTCTCCGATCTGAAGTTTTTCTAGTTTAGTTTCCTTAGATTGTTTCTTACGGTTTAAGGCTACACGGATTCTAGCAAGAAGCTCCTCTATGGCAAATGGTTTGGTCATATAATCATCTGCTCCTGTATCAAGTCCTGCAACCTTGTCAGAAACATCATCCTTAGCCGTAAGCATAATAATCGGTATCTGGGATTCCAAACGAATTCTACGACATACCTCTATGCCACTTAACCCAGGAAGCATCAGATCCAATATAATTAAGTCCACTTTTTCATTCAGTGCCTTTTCTAGTCCTGTTCGTCCATCAGCGGCTATTAAGACCTCATAGCCTTCATGTTTGAGCTCCAACTCCAGAAATCTCGCAATCTTGCTTTCGTCTTCCACTATCAAGATCTTAGCCATAGTATTTCCTCCTACATGTTTTAAGTAATCTCTTCTTATTGTATCGGTTGTCAGTAAATTTTTCAATATAAGTATATTAAAATTCAATTAGAATCCCCGGATTACAAAAAAAGAACCGGGTTATACCTTATACCCGGTTCTTTTCAATCCACTCTATTAAATATCTCTATATAAGCGAGTCCTGCGACATATCATTGTCTACTTACAGAACGCTTTTTACTGCATTTACAACATTTTCTGTT
>CAYMLE010000251.1:0-2547 GCA_964391115.1 uncultured Herbinix sp.
CCTAATTTTATTAGGACTGGAGTTTATTATCTCAAAACTCTGGTATGACTTTAAGAACCAAGATGTTCAACTGTCTCCCAGCATGGTTTCCATATTACTGGCGCTAGTTATTTTATTTATCAGTTCAGCATGGGTGAAACCGGGATTCAGTCTGCCTGATTTCAATTTCGGTTTTAATAGTAATCCGATGGAGGTTTATAAGGATACAGTGGAAGACACCTTCAGGATCGATTCTGCAGACTTATCCAATGTACAACAAATTGTTATCAACAACACAAGAGGAAGCGTCGAAGTCTTGCCTTCTGATGACAAGCAATTGAATTTAGAAGCACTGGTTCGCATCAATACCAATAACAAGGAAGAAGCACACTCTTTGCTTCAGGATATTATAACAGTTGACCAAGGCAGTATAACGACTATCACCAGTAAGGACTTAAGCATATATAGAGAACACTCCATCCAATATATAAATATGACCTTAAGGGTACCGAAGGAAGCAGAAATAGGAGTAAGCACAGAATTTGGCCCTATATTTGTCAAGGATATGGAAAACACCGTCTCTATTAGTCAAAGGCACAGCGATGTAACCTTGGAAAACATTAAGGGCAATACAGACATCCATAGTTCATTTGCCGATATTAGCATTACAGCAATTACCGGCGACCTCAACATTAGCAACTCCCACGGGATAATAAAAGTTGAAGAGGTATCAGGCGGCACCAATATAGGGAACAGCTTTGCCTCTACAACAGCACAAAAAATTGGCGGTAACCTATCCATTAATAATATGCATGGCGAAGTACAAGTTAAAGAGATTAAAGGCAACGCTACTATCGTGAATCAATATAGCGGAATCAATTGCAGTAATATTGAGGGCAATTTGGATATTCGGGCTCAGCATAGCGAAGTAATAATGAGCAGCATTAAGGGGAATATCGACGTAGAAACATCCTTTGATGACATTCGTCTTTCAAACCCCAGCTATACCGAATCTGAAATTAAGGTCAGTACCTCTTTTGGTTCAATTCAGGCAAATAACAAGATAAACCTGAAGATTGAAGATAAACAGAATCTCCAGGAGGCATCTGTAACCAATGGCAGTGGCAGTCAGAAAATTCGATTAAAAAACCAACACGGAGATATCAGAATAGATATAGATTAAAACCCATAAATTTCCGTTTGGACAATGGGCAGGGATGTAATTGAATGATAAATCTTCAATATATAAACCCTGCCCTTGCTTACAGATCAATTGATTTAGTATGAATCTTAAATGAAAATAAGCAGGTAAACCATACCTGCTTTTAATTTTTTCAAAAGAAAATCCCCCTAATCAGCAGAACTATTGTAATTGTCGTTGTTCATCTGTTCTGCCGCCTCAAAATAGTATACCTCAGGCCCAACTGGAGCGCCCTCAGTCATCTCCTCCTCGGAGTTTGAATTGCCATTCTTATGCTCAGGGGACTTTGCCTCTGCCTTTGTTTCACTTAGCTTGGCTTTTAGGAGCTCAATCTTTCTCTTATGCTGCCGGATCTGGTCACATAATTCATCTGCTTTGCCCGCGTAAGACTCCCCCTTGTCAAACTCTTTAAATATGAGCTCGCCAATTTTACGATATATCTTACGTATAGCATCCTCTTCCTTAAAAATCTCTATATTTAACCTTCCAGCTTCCAGAAGCTCTCCAGACTTTTCTTCTACCTGCTTTGCAACATTACTAAGCGTTTTACCCAAGTCATTAAAGAAGTCCATCAGTTTCATCCTTTCATATAATGTAATAATAGTATGACTCCTTCATTATTACATTATGTAACAGAAGAAAACTTGTCATTTTTACAGCAGTCCGACTTTTCTATAAACTTTTCTAATGGTTCGTGCAGCAAGCCTGATTGCGTCCTCCGCTCCTTTTTTCATTATATCCTGCAAGTAATCCTTGGATACCATAAGTTCATTATAGCGCTCTTGAATGGGTCTCAAGGTTTCGGCCACCGCCTCGCCTACCGCTATTTTAAAGTCACCGTAGCCTTTTCCTTCAAACTCCCTTTCTATATCTTCTAAACTTTTTCCAGTTACACTGGAATAAATGGACATTAAATTGCTTATACCAGCTTTGTTCTCAACATCGTAGCGTATAACAGCCTCTGAATCCGTTACAGCCCGCTTGAATTTACGCACAATAGCATCCGGAGAATCCAAGAGAGTAATATAAGCATTAGCATTCTCATCAGATTTGGACATTTTGCTGTCGGGTTCCTGAAGACTCATAATCCTGGCTCCTACCTTTGGAATATATGGTTCTGGAACTTTAAAGACATCGCCATATACACCATTGAACCTGCCTGCGACATCACGAGCCAACTCCAGATGCTGCTTTTGATCATCCCCAACCGGCACCAGGTCGGATTGATAGAGAAGTATATCCGCAGCCATGAGTACAGGATAGGTAAAGAGTCCTGCATTTATATTATCTTCATGCTTGGCGGCCTTCTCCTTGAATTGGGTCATCCTGTTCAACTCACCCATATAAGTATAGCAGTTCAACACCCA
>CAYMLE010000252.1:0-2526 GCA_964391115.1 uncultured Herbinix sp.
TCGGGAACATTAAAATCATCATCCAATGTAAGCTGCAGGGTACTCTTACATTTTAATTTATTCATATGAATATTCTTTTTTATTAACTCCACTTACAATCCCTCCTTGTTTTTGGACATACGATAATGCCTCTGTCATATCTTATTCAAGGACAAAGAGGTTTATGATTTTTATAGCTAGATTCTAAAAAAAAAGCCGAAATCGTTAATTAACGATTTCAGCCAGTATTTAAGTTTATTCTCATCTGCACAAGATTAGTTCAACATCCTTGGTCAAAACATCCGTATAGCTGTATGACATCGTACGGACCGGCATACCCTTGCTCTCCTGTATCTTAATCAAGAAGATACTTGGATATGTCTCAGATATAACACCTTCAGTCTCATCCACTTTGTGTCTACCTCTGTTTATTCTTATCTTTACTTTTCTACCTGTATGGCTTATTACCGCATTGCGTACCCTACTAACATCATTTTGCTTCATCATAATTTTACTCCTATCTAATGTTTCCGATCTCCATTACAGCGATCAACACTTATGGATCATAAAAACATATTACAAAATTCTGTTACAAATCTCATGCATCTTATATATTATAACATGAAATTATAGTAAATGTCAACAAGTTTTCAGACAATTCATAGGAGTTGTACTCTTTGTGTCTAAAAAGATGCACATCAATTTCCGTTTTTTTCTTGTTGTTTTTATGTAATATTTGTTCTATACTAGTTCATACTACCCAACTATGGTATCATTTTGCACAAAAACAGCCTGTAACAGCCAGTTAATCATGAACATATTAACGTTTTTTATAAGCCACAAGATATAGTTTTATTAAAATATTTATAACTAAATATTGTTATACCTTACACTTATTGCTACAATTACCAAATCTCAGGTAAGTCACTACTTTGCAGGTATCTCTTAACTCAAAGGACAAATGATAATATAAGTCAAGGTCCGTAAGACACTTTATAGTATCCTCGGACCAAGACAAGATATACAAATGAAATTATTAACTAATTCATTTTAACAAGATTACTCAAACACAATATTCTTATCCAAGAATTCTAGCTTAACAACAACATGAGGATAGGTTACTCCCTGTGTTACTAAGTCATCCTGGGAAGGACCGATCAAATTCGTATCGATGTAGATTGCATTTTCTGTTAGATACAATTCCTCCACAGAGATACTATACCCACCACTGCTTTGTTTTCCGTATCCGACAACAATATAGAGATTGTCCTTATTGGAATAAGAAAGCTTAAAAGGATTTTCCTTCTTCTCGTCTATGATTTCCTTTAATTCTCCAGGTAGATCAGCATCCTCAACTACTGTAAAATCCAAATCCCTTAGTTTCTTAATCTCCGTATCCTTAGGCTTACAGCCTGCTAGCCAAATCATTGAAGTAACTATTATAAGAAGCAGAATTATTTTATTTAGCCTCTTCATAGAACCTCCCATTAGGTATATTCTTAATTCATTCTATGACTTGTATCGCTAAAAAATTCTATAAATATATGTTTAAAACCTTTCATTTAATTATGGGGTTCAGCGCTATTTCAATTAATTATGGGGTTCAAAGCCTTGACATAAACCGAAATATTTATTATACTTGTCCCTTAGATAAGGGAGTAGTTACCACAAAATCTCCGTGGAATAAAGTCAACATACTGATAATTATTATTTATCTGGCTTTATTTAATACAATTGATCTTTTTCGATCACTTGATAGAATAACGAGACTTATCTGCAGATAGGGAAAGTCTGCAGATAAGCTTTTTTTATGCCCTCACCAACGAACAAAAAGGAGTATGATCATGAATTTATTTGAATTGTTTCTGATTGCTGTCGGTGTTTCCATGGATGCTTTTGCCGTGGCTATCTGTAAAGGTTTGGCAATAAAGAAGATTACTTTTAAGAAGTCCGGAATTGTTGGCTTGTACTTTGGCGCTTTTCAGGCAGGAATGCCACTACTTGGTTACTTTCTTGGAGTACAGTTTCGCCAGACCATAACTTCCATTGACCATTGGATTGCCTTCCTACTATTGGGTGTGATTGGTTTCGCAATGATTAAGGAATCCCGTAGTAGCGGTTGTGAAAGCTGTTCTGATGAGGCTCATAAAATAGATGAGTCCTTAAGCTTTAAGAAAATGTCACTCTTAGCTATTGCAACAAGTATTGATGCCCTGGCCGTTGGCGTTACCTTTGCCTTCCTAAATGTTGATATCCTTCCTGCGGTATCCTTTATTGGTATTATAACCTTCTCTTTATCTATGATTGGTGTGAAGATCGGCAATATCTTTGGTTCCATCTATAAATCTAAGGCTGAATTTGCCGGTGGTATAATTTTAGTATTAATGGGCTTTAATATCCTATTCGAGCATACTGGTGTACTTCTTTATTAACACACTCTTATTTCAATCGAAAAATCTTTGAAACACAAGAATAGTTTACGGTGTTTTGAGTTACTATGAAAGCAAGAAGCTAAAATTACAGGCTTATCTTGCTTTCTTTTATAAA
>CAYMLE010000253.1:0-2473 GCA_964391115.1 uncultured Herbinix sp.
AGTTATATGTGGAATAGGAAGCCTTCTGGAAGCTCTAAGTTCGAAGTATGCATATGGCTAAAAGCAAATACTGAAAATGTGATAAAAAATTATGATTGATTTAAGGCAATGTAAAATGTATGTAAAGTGAGCGTAAAACATTCGTAAAGCTATGCAAATAATAATTTACCTCCATGTTAAGTTGTGTTATGATTTAATTTGTATGGTTTTTTTACTCACAAAAGTAAACTTTAACTAATGGAGGTTAAGATGAATCTTGAAATTCTTGAGGTGATATTTGTATTTGCTGGCGGACTTGGTTTATTCCTGTATGGCATGAACTTAATGGGAGAGGGATTACAAAAATCAGCAGGAAACAAATTAAAGCGTTTGTTAGGCTATCTTACAAATAACCGATTTATGGCTGTTATCGTAGGTGCATTGGTTACAAGCATAATACAAAGTTCTTCAGCTACAACCGTAATGGTAGTTGGCTTTGTAAATGCAGGAATTATTAATCTAGGACAAGCAGTTGGTGTCATTATGGGTGCTAATATCGGAACCACAGTTACCGCATGGCTTGTTTCCATGAGTGAGTGGAGTGCGGTATTAAAACCGGATTTCTTTGCACCATTATTAGTAGGTATAAGCGCTTTTGTGATTATGCTTTGTAAGGATCAGAAAAAGAAAAATGTCGCAGAGATTCTCATTGGTTTGGGAATACTATTCATCGGCTTAAACTTTATGTCCGAGGTGATTAAGCCTTATGCTACCGCTGATTCTATATTTGCGGATGCATTCCGAGTGATGGGTAGAAATCCTTTGCTTGGAATTGTGGTGGGTGCAGTAGTAACCGCTATTATCCAAAGCTCTTCTGCCTCGGTAGGTATTCTGCAAACTCTAGCTATGGCTGGGGTAGTTAATTGGCAATCAGCTGTTTTCATAACTCTTGGGCAAAATATCGGAACCTGTATCACTGCCCTCTTGTCTAGTATCGGGGCCAACAAAACCGCAAAACGGGCAGCTATCATTCATTTGATTTTTAATATGATGGGTACAATATTCTTTGGCACAGTCATGTTTATAATATTTAAGGTCAATCAGGCTTTGGCTATGTCAGACATTAATAGTGTTCAGATTTCTATGTTTCATACTTTATTTAATATCACGAATACGATTATCTTATTTCCTTTTGGTAACTTGCTGGTCAAGCTTTCCGGAGTATTTATTGATGATTCCAAGATGGAAGAAGGGGATGATGCGGTTCAGATTACCTTACGGCATTTGGATGACAGAATACTGGAAACACCTTATTTTGCAGTAGAAAATGCGATTAAGGAAGTCGTTCATATGGGAACAATTACTCTTGATAACCTTAGGGAGTCAGTGGAGTCCCTATTGAAAAATGATGAAACGAAAGCAAATAAGGTCCTCGAGGTGGAGAAGGTAATTGATGCTCACCAAAAGATGATAACAGAATATCTAATAAAAATTAGTAATCTTTCACTTACAGAGAAACAACACTTTGTAGTCAAGAATCTATTCCATGCAGTATCCAATATTGAACGTGTTGGAGATCACGCAGAGAATTTGGCAGATTTGGCTATTGAGAAGGTAAAGGATGGGGTTTATTTTACGGATGATGCTTATGAGGAGTTGAGGGAAATCTGCGATACTGCGGTGAAATCCTTTGAATATTCGATACTAGCCAGAGAAACCGAGAATATGGATTATATTCGGAAGGTAGAAGAGCTTGAGGATAAGGTAGATGACTTAAAGGATACCCTTAGACAGCGACATATTGATCGACTATCCCAGGGTGTATGCACCTCGGAGAATGGAATTATATTTATTGATGCATTGATTAATCTGGAGAGAATTTCAGATCACTCCTTTAATATTGTTAATGCCGTAGAAAGTGAATTGAATAAAAAATAAATATGCACAAAAATAAGTAAATCAAGCCATATTTTCTCATCATTATCATAATCTTGAATTAATTTAGAAAGAAGCTCTTGATATTTTGACTTATATTAGGTAAAATGTCATTGAGAAAATTTTGTCAATCAGAATATTAGATTGATATTCTTTGTTATAACTGCTGTCGAAAGAGACAGTATATTATAAATTTATAATTAGGAGGAATAAAAATGGCAGTAAAAGTAGCAATTAATGGTTTTGGACGTATTGGCCGCCTTGCATTCAGACAGATGTTTGGTGCGGAA
Organism: uncultured Herbinix sp.; assembly: GCA_964391115.1. Classification (GTDB taxonomy): domain Bacteria; phylum Bacillota; class Clostridia; order Lachnospirales; family Lachnospiraceae; genus Mobilitalea. The sequence goes on from CAYMLE010000253.1 coordinate 2,205, forward strand.
GGCTATGAGATCGTAGCAATTAATGATTTAACCGATGCTAAGATGTTAGCACACTTATTAAAATACGATTCCGCTCAGGGAAGATATGCAAAGGCTGATACTGTAGTAGCTAAGGAAAACTCTATCGTAGTGGATGGAAAAGAAATCCAGATCTACGCTCAGAGAAATCCTGCTGATTTACCTTGGGGTGAGCTTGGCGTTGATGTAGTACTTGAGTGTACTGGTTTCTTCGCTTCTAAAGCAAAATCTCAGGCACATATCGATGCAGG
>CAYMLE010000254.1:0-2458 GCA_964391115.1 uncultured Herbinix sp.
TGGAACACTGAAGTAGCCCTTGAGGATGGGAATATACCTTCCGAATCTGGGAGGTCTCTGCTCCGGGAAGTCCCCAGAGGTTATGCTCTATCTTTATCACATGTTCCCCCAAGATAACATTGTCATATTCCGCTAACAAATCAAAAATATCGGATAAGGTCCCTGTCGAGGAATTCTCGATCGGAAGGACACCATAGTCCGCCCTACCCTCCTTCACTGCCTGCATGATATCTCCAAAGGAGCCCATCGGTATACTTATCACCTTAGTTTGAAAATACTCAAGCATCGCCTGCTCTGTATAGGAACCCTCTTCGCCATAATAAAACACCCGGGAGGTTTCATCTGCTACAAATTGATCCACCGGTGTAAAGCCCAGGGAAAAGGAATCCGTAAGCATTGAATATTGAAGTCTGCGGCTCATGGACATAATCTGGGTAAATAAATCCGTTACCGAAGTCTGATACAGCTCATTCTTTGTAAGCCCCCTTAAAGCCGCTAGTTTCTCCTCTTCTCTTGCTGGATCAAACACCGCTTTACCTGTATTTCTCTTGTATTCAGCAATATCAGCCGCTAATTTCATACGGGTCTCAAACAACTCTAAAAGCGTTTGATCCACTTCATCAATCTTTTTCCTACTCTCATGAATATCTATCATTTGCATCCTCCCTTTGGTTATGAAACGTTATCCTTATTGCATATTTGTATTTGTCGATATATAATTAATTTTAGAATATATGGCCTCGGAGGTAAATACTGTGTCGTTTATAAAAAAATTATTAATTATGCTATCTGCTATTACCCTTATAGGAATTGTCGGTGTATTCATATACTCCCTTAACAGAACTTTTTATAATGATGAGGAAGAGCAGGGTAATTGGGCCGGTAATATAATGAATGGCGGGCTCTTCTGTGAACAGGATGATATTATCTATTTCAGTAATGACAATGATAATGGTAGTCTCTACGCCATGATCTCAGGAGGCACCCAATTCAAAAAGCTCCATGATGATAAGGCAGTTTATCTCAATGCGGATGAGAATTATATCTATTATATCAGAGCGAATAACACCCGGGAAAACAATAATGCCGGCATCCTTATGTTTAATAACACTGGAATGTATCGCATTAACCAGAATGGCAAAAACATGAAGGTGATTAGCAGTAATCCCGGTAGCCACCTAACCCTGAAAGGAAATTATCTATATTATCAAAATTATGATGTGGATAGTGGTCTATACCTGTTCCGGCAAAAAATCGATGGCTCTCTAGAACGATTACTCCTCAAAGAGTCGGTGATTCCTTCCGCTATTATGGAGGGGAGACTCTACTTCGCTGGTTTTGAAAAGAATCATAATCTGAACTCTTTGGATCTGTCCAGCTTGACCACAAGAACAGACATAAAAGGTAATATCGCATATCCAATGTTTATCGGTGATTTTATCTATTATCTTGATCTAAACGATAATTATGCCATTAAGCGAATGGGTCGCGATGGCTCAGATCCTACCGTTTTGGTGGATGAACGGAGCTCTACCTATAATATCACAACCTCTGGTAAATATCTATATTATCAGATCGATGACCAAGAGAACAGTAGAATCAGTCGTATCAACCTGGAGACAATGGAAACGGAATTAATTTCCGAGGGTAATTTCAAACAGATTCATGTGACTAAAAATTACGTATTTTTCAAGGATTTCAACAATACCAATACCTATATTCAAGAAGCGGATGGGAAGCTGGATATCTCCGTCTTTAATCCTCCGAACCTAAGCACAACAACAAAGAAATAACTTATATATTTATTAAATGGTTTCCGTTCTTAAAACAGATAACGAAATGAAGCATAAGAATCTATGAAAACGATCGGACACTATGATATATGACCCGATCGTTTTTTGTTAGGATAAGATAGAGTATTTCTACTTGTCATTAATTACTTGGAATATATAAAATTTCAAATAATAGGACTCATCTGCGGACCATAGGATTGGGTGATCTGGAGACTGTGTTCGATATTCTACCTGACGGAGCCTTTTTCGAACATGCTTCGCTGCCTGACCTACGGTATCTGAGAAAAGCTCCGGTGTCATAAAATGAGAACAGGAGCAGGTTGCCAGATACCCACCATCTTTCACCAGCTTCATGGCTCTAAGATTGATCTCACGATACCCCTTAATTGCATTTTTAACAGAATTGCGAGATTTTGTAAACGCTGGGGGATCTAAGATAACGACATCATAGGTCTCACCCTCTGACTCTAACCTCGGTAACAAATCAAATACATCTTCACAGATAAACTTAACCGTTTTAGTTAGACCATTTAGGGCCGCATTCTCCTGTGCTTGGGCAACTCCTAGTTCTGAAGCATCTACTCCCGTTACCTCCCTAGCTCCTTGCAAGCCTGCATTCAAAGCAAAGGACCCAGTATGGGTAAAGCAATCCAGTACTCTGGCAT
>CAYMLE010000255.1:0-2395 GCA_964391115.1 uncultured Herbinix sp.
TTAACATTTATAATTTCAAAATTAATAATGATCTTCGGATCTTGAGATTTCAGGAAATGACTGATGAATGGCTTGATTTTATTTCGTCTTGTAGAGCCGGAGGAATTCATGACTATGATTTAGTAGCGGGACCAATGGCTGATGATACAGTATGGAATTATGTAAATGATTTCTTATCAGGAGACATCTCTAGAACAGCATTCTGGGAATTGGCTAAGTTCAAATATCCGACTCATCAAATCAGTTTTCATACATTAAAAGCATTGGATTGTTTGAAGTTTGAAAGGAGTGAGATTTTAGATGAATGAACAGGACAAGAATAATGTTTTTTTTGTTTGTTCTATCATTGAATATATTGGTAGAAAGACAAAAAACAGAAGGGCTGACGTTGTTAAATTGTTAGGTAAGAAGGAAATAATGAGGCAATTAGAATTAGCTGAAGTAAATCATAGTCTAACAATGGAGCAGGTAGCTGATGAACTGATAGAAGAATTACAAATTTTAGAGGGTAGCTTTGATTCTGTAGGTAATAGCAGATATCCCATACCAAGTGTGTCGGGTATTGCAAAGAATTATCAAAGATTAATAGTTAGTGATATAAAAGTCGGCAAATTAATAGCAGATGCTTTTTATGATGTATTTCAATCTTTTATAAGTGATGAAATAACAGATTTTAACTCATCCGTTTACTATAGTAGCCCTGAGTATTTAAAGATTTCCTATGAAGAAGGAAAGTTGTTAAAATAGATAAAAAGGAATAATTATTTAGTGAGCAAAAAGAAGAACAAGAAAAAAACTAATGAGTATAATACAGAAATATGGACGGAAGAACAGCATGAGCAGTATATGAAAGGGGTATATAGCATGGACTTTATTGCCGGCTATACAGAGGGTGGAATACCATATGGTATTTCATTAGATGAGGACAATGAAAGGCTTCAATTATTTGGAGAAAATCCTTCTTATGATAACGATGGTGAAGAACTTCCTTTTAAATTGATTACAATAAAAAGTAATGAAGCTTCTTATTTATTATAGCTATTCATGATTGTAAGGGAGGATGATTATATGAGGAGGTTTTTGATTTTATTATTGGCAAGCTGTATGATGCTATTCCTTACCGCCTGTAAAATGAAAAATACTGATACAATGCAAGAAAGCCAAAAGGAACAAACCAAGCAAGATGAGGACGCTAAGCCAGAAGCTACTCCAACAACAGCTCCAGTTCTCAAAGAAGAGATAATTCATGAGGAGGAAATGGATGGAAGTTTAATTCCGGGAGGTTATTTTGATCAACTAAATCCTAAATGGGGAACCTATACGGAGTCAGGAGGAGTTGGTACGATTGCTGTTAATGAAAGCGGCCAGCTTGAAGTGATGATTGAGAATACTGGAAGGGTTGGTCATGCAGTTCAGGTATACTGTGATGGCTTTGAACTGCTTGAAAATGCAGTGTACGAGATTTCATTTGATATTAGCTCTACGATAGATAGGACTATGGATTGGCGTATCCAGCTTAATGGAGGAGATTATCATCCTTACGTTTCGGAGGAGCATGTAGCACTTTCAAAGGAAATGAAGCATTTTGTATTTACCTTTACTATGAAAGAGGCATCTGATCCGGCACCAAGATTTTGCCTTAACTTAGGATTTCAGGAAGTTGACGGAGAACTTGCTGCTCATACTGTGACCGTTGATAATGTTGAATTAATTCTGAAGGATGTTTCTAATGTAAAAGCTTCTACCAATGGAGATATCGGACCTGCTATTAATATTAATCAGGTTGGTTACCGCACTGAGGATTCTAAAACGGCTATTTTTCGTGACAGCAGTAGTGATGCCAAGTTTGATGTTGTTAATGTAGAGACAGGGAAAGTAGTTTACACTGGTGAAGTAGCTGGCTCAGTACAGACTCCAACGGCTGGAGAAACTGTTGCCTATGGTGATTTTTCTAATGTGAGGGAAACAGGTACATATAAGCTGGTTGCTGCAAATAGTGGTGAATCCTATGAGTTTGTAATTGCTGACGATGTATATAATGATATCTTTACGGATATTGTGAAGATGCTATATCTTCAACGATGTGGAAACGAGCTGAAGCCTGAATATGCTGGCGACTTTGCACATGCTGCCTGCCATACACAGGAGGCAACCATTTACGGGACATCAGAGAAGAAGAATGTAGCTGGGGGCTGGCATGATGCTGGAGATTATGGTCGTTATGTTGTACCAGGAGCAAAGGCAGTAGCTGATATTCTACTTGCTTATGAAGATTTTAGTCATGTGTTTAATGACAAATCTGGAATTCCTGAAAGTGGAAACGGTATTCCTGATCTACTAGATGAGGCCAGATATGAGCTTGATTGGATGTTGAAGATGCAGAATAAGAAGTCTG
>CAYMLE010000256.1:0-2354 GCA_964391115.1 uncultured Herbinix sp.
CTTCCCTCCTCTTGCCCGATGAGAAACACCTGGTTCCCTCCGTGGCCATCCACGGTCTTGATCACGGTAGGACTGAATGCCTGATCTACTACCTGCTCTATCTGAGCATTACGATAGAAGCTGGAATCAACCATGGTAATACCGGTCTTTGCTAGGTATTGGTAGGTTCTTGCCTTATCATTACAAACCTCCGATACGAAGGAATTATTAAAAACGGGGATACCCATAGATTCCAGCTGTCGGCTTAACAAGGGGTAAATCGCCCGATTGATTACAAAATCCGGCTTCGGTTGGACGTCTCCTTCTACCTTAAGAAACCATTCGTTATTAGCCACACCAAATTCTAAATCTTCCACTAGAATAAGCTTGACCATAATGCCAAGCTTATCTCCTTCTTCTATATAGTAGTCAATATATGCTTTATTATAAATGGCACTTTCTTTGTAATAAATCAGCCAGCCAAGCAAGGTAAACCACCAATTCCCTTTCCTTATTTATGCTAAAATAATCTATTTGCAAACATATCGTATCTGTAATTCTATGAATTATAAATACATATCGTATCGTGTAATCCTATGAACTACAAATACATATTCCATCTACATCTTACCTATTCCATCTACATCTTTTATCCAATGTCAAAATGCTAATTCCGCCTAGCTTTCGCTTCCAATCAGTATCTGGTGATGAATATGCTCTAGGATAGCCTCCGCAGCGTTCACTCCGGTACAGTCATAGATATTCTTAAAATGAGCATTGGAATTCACCTCGCAAACCAAGGGTTCCCCATTCGCTCCAAACAATAAATCTACTCCTGCATAATCCAAACCGATGATGTCACAGCAACGAAGCGCGAGCTCCTTTTCTTTCTCTGTGGGGGTATGGGGCTTCATACTGCCGCCAATCGTCAGGTTTGCACGAAAATCCCCATTCATAGAGTATCGATACATTCCAGCGATGACTTTTCCTCCAACCACCTGTAAACGAATATCTCTTCCGGTGCTTTCTTCTATAAATTGTTGAAATAGAATCGGCTTTGCGCCTAATTCCGTTACCTTCCTCGTAAGCTCCTCCAAGGAGTTAACAAGATATACCTGTTGTCCAAAGGAACCAAAGCATTCCTTTACAACCACAGGAAAGCCTAGGCGATCCACTATTTCATATAAAAAGTCATGAGTCGTATAACCGATATTGGCAAAGGTCATTGGTGCAATGATTGTTCTTGGCATGGGAATGCCAGCCTTCATCAGAACCTGATGGGTTAAGGATTTATCATCACAAATACCAATAGCCTCAGCGGAGTTAAATACGGGATAACCCATCAATTCCAGATGCCTAGCCAATCGGATATCCTTATCCCAGAATAGTATAAAGTCTACACGGTCTGATGATGCATGCGATCCTTCATCGGTATTCAGTAAACCATCATTGCTTAATTGATCAGCGATATCATTGCTCAGATCAATCAATAGCTGCGCATTCGTCTTAAGTTCAAGATGGATTCCTTGCTTTCTTGCAGCCTCCTGAAGCCAGCTATGAATCTCATGAAACTTGTTGGATTGTAAAAACTCATTAACAATCAGCCAGCCTCTCATCCATTCTCCTCCAGATAGTTTTCAAACTGTTCCAGAGACATCAGAATTTTTCTTGGCTTGGTACCTTCTTCCGGTCCAACTACGCCAACATCAGCAAGCTGATCCATTATTCTTGCAGCTCGATTAAAGCCTATTTTATATACTCTCTGCAGCATTCCAATGGAGGCCTTGTCCTTATCAATTATAAACTTACCAGCTTCCATAAAGTAATCGTCACGTTCATTAGCACCGCCGGGCATACCCTCTCCTGCCTTAGCATTGGCTATCTTCTCATTAATATCCTCACTATACTCTGCTTCCTGGTTGTTCTTCTTTAGGAACTCTACCACAGCACTAACCTCTTTATCTGACACAAAAGCACCCTGGATTCGTACCGGCTTTGGATAGCCGGAAGGGAAAAACAGCATATCTCCCTTTCCTAAGAGCTTTTCTGCACCAGAACCATCAATAATGGTACGAGAATCAATAGCAGAAGAAACGGCAAAGGCAACTCTTGAGGGGACATTTGCCTTAATCAGACCGGTAATAACATTAACCGATGGACGCTGGGTCGCAATAATAAGATGCAGACCAGCAGCTCTAGCCATCTGTGCCAGACGACAGATTGCGTCCTCTACCTCACCGGGAGCGACCATCATTAGATCTGCCAACTCATCGACGATGATAACAATCTGGGGTAGCTTCTGATAATTCTCATCATTCAGGTATTCCACATCGGCAACCTTCTCATTATATCCTTTTAGATCACGGACTCCGAGA
>CAYMLE010000257.1:0-903 GCA_964391115.1 uncultured Herbinix sp.
TAATGTAGAATAACCTTGCTCTTCATCGCGATTGAATTGATATAAGTAAAAACTGTTGGTCAGAAGATCCACATATACTCGTTCCATGCAAACAATATCATTTACCCCTCGGCTAATATATGCTTCATCATCCTTTACCTTATCCAGAGCGATCTTTGCCTTGCTTAGATTTCCTGTATCAAGGTGATAATAGTATTCTAATACGGCTTGGTAGGCTTCTATATCATTGTTAGCTATTTCCGAATACAAACAGATCCATTCCTCACCAATCTGCTGATATGTCCTTCCATCAAATAAATGCCTTGCTATCATGAGCTGGGAGTTATGGTAAACCAGTGTTTCCTTCTCTGATTTGAGTATATTATAGCAAGCCTTATCATTACAGATTTGCTTTACACTTGCTATCCCATTGATTATAAACAAGACTATTCCAAAGATAAAAAAGCACCAGGCATATAACCATAATATTGGGCTTTCAGCCAATACCATAAAAACAAAACCCATAGCAGCTCCTATCAGGTTCAAAGTACATCCACCCATCGTATAAGATAGTGCACCTTGATTGATCGATTTTGGATACATAATGCATTGGCAAGCAGTATAAGAAACGCATTTAATCCTTACCTGCTTTTCGCTTTTGTAAAGCAGGATATAAAATATCTGTAGGTACAAAAACTTCCAGCCCGTCACCTTGCCACCTACGAAATGCCCGAATTCATGCAAGAGCAATTGGACTAGATAGCATAGTATAATAGACGGGAGAATATGTAACAGCATCGAATCCATTCACAACCTCTTTATCGTTATGACTATTAAGAAACGTTATTTATAACTAATGTACTCAGATATCGACTCAAGGCCTTTCGAAATCTTTCTTCCATCACATCCAAATCCAAATGAAGG
>CAYMLE010000257.1:913-2325 GCA_964391115.1 uncultured Herbinix sp.
GAAGGGTTAAATCAATAAATGTTTTTATCAGGTATTCATCAAAATGCTTACCAGCTTGATTGCTCAGATATTCATACACGATATTACGGTTTATTTTCTTACGATAAACCCGGTCCGATGCCATAGCATCATAAACATCTGCTATCATAATGATTTTTGCATAAGGGCAGATCTCATTATCCCTTTTTCCTTGACCGTATCCCGTCCCATCAAGCTTCTCATGATGATCCAGAACCGCAGCTAACACTTCATCTGATAGATTTGTATCTTTGTTAAGATAAAAAAAACCAACTATGGAATGAAGTTCGATGGTTTTTCGTTCATCAAGCGTAAGTAGGTCCGGTTTGTTTAGAATGCCTTTCGCGATAAATAGTTTTCCAAAATCATGAAGCAGAGCCGCTGTAAAAAGATCCATTCGATCTTTTTCACTTTTATATAACTTAAATCCCAGTAGTGTAGATAAAAATGCAACATTTACTGAATGTTCATATAGTTCACTTCCAAACATCCTAATCTTATTAAAGCACTCAGCAATCTCTGGACATTCATAGATAGGTCCACTTTCTATACTTAATAATACCTTTTCATATATATCTTCACCTTCTTTTATATCGTATGTCCCCATATAAGTGTTCTCCTATTCCAGTATACTTTTGTTTCATATAATGCCAAATTAAATCCAATAATCAAACACAATCGTCTCATTATCCTCATCATAATATCGGATGACACTTCTTGGGATTCTAAATTCAAAAAGGCCACCAATTATTCTTAATTTCCGCCTCCATTACTTATAGCCCTCACGATACTTTGCGGATCGATACTCCTTCAATTGTGACACTTTCTTTACTTTATCTCTGGTACTCTCGCACCCTGCTCAATGCATTCACAGCTATAGGCCCCTAAGTTCACACAGGTCTCTAAACGATCATAAGTCTCCTCAAACAAACTTGTACTTAAAGCAATCTTCTCACACCCTTCGATGTGGGCTAATAAGTACCAGCTCTTTTCCTCCACATAATAGACCGGTAGCCGAACGACATTGGCTCCAGACGATGCAATCTTATTGAAGGTATAGTTTCGATCAACCCCATAGGGATATCCTTGAAATACCACTAAGAGATTCACATCATCGATAAAGGATGCCCACTCATCACTTTGACCAGATGGAAAGGAAAAGGAATATGTAATACCGTTTCGTCTAGCTATGGCATTATGTCGGCTAGTATAGTATGCCATTACTTCTTCCAACTGATTGATAATCGCTCCTTTCCTAACCAAGTCAAAGGATTCATCCTTTAGAAGAATACTATTACTATAAGCGGATCTAAATCCAGTATATATATCTGCCTTCTGAAACTCATGATAATCGGTTTCTAACACCTTTAGATCAGATCCTAACTTACTATCTC
>CAYMLE010000258.1:0-2313 GCA_964391115.1 uncultured Herbinix sp.
CTCGAGCCAGAGATTTTCCGCATTCCCAATCGGCGTTATAGTCACTACTTGCCTCTTTCGGTTCTCCCTAATCCTTCCTACAATATATTAAATTAATTATAGCTTTGCCACGAAATAAAGTCAATCCCTTCCACCTAAGCCTGGGGTGCTTATCACATAATCTTATCCTTCAATTTGGAACCTACTGATTGCCTCTTCAAGCCTTTTCGCATCCGCTCTCAATTGATCTGCTGAGTTGGTTAAAGCTTCGGTTGACGAAATCTGCTCCATTGCAGTCGCTCTGACCTCTTCCGCAGAGGCTGCAGACTCCTCCGATACCGCAGAAATGTTCTGAATTGCATCCATAGCGTTATCCTTCGATTCCTCAATTTCCTTCATGCCCTCAGTTATATTATCCATACGCTGGATTAAATCACCTACATGCTGATTCATCTTCTTAAAGGTATCCACAGTCTCTACTAAAGCTTCCATCTGAGATTCTACTATGTTCTTTGCCTTCTTTGCTGAGGCAGCAGTTCTCTTCGTATTAGATTGTACATCTGCAACAATCGCCTTAATCTGACTTGATGCTACCACAGACTGGTCTGCCAGTTTACGGATTTCCTCGGCAACTACAGTAAAGCCTCGGCCAGCATCTCCAGCTCGTGCTGCTTCAATCGAAGCATTAAGAGACAGAAGGTTCGTCTGTGCCGCAATATCATTGATTACTTTAACAAACTCACCGATATTGGCAGATTGTAGCTCCATATCCTCTATATCCTTAATTACCTCATGGGTAATACTATTCGTAGCTGACGCTTTACTATTTAACTCATCTACCACATGAATACCATTTTTAATGATTCCTTGGGTATTTTCTGCAATATGCTCTATCGTATGTGTTTCCTCATAGACCTGAGAGATCCTCCCTGCTAGGTCTAGCATCATATCAGAGCATTGCTCCGTATCGGTAGCTTGCGAAACCACTCCATCTCCAATATCGTCAATTGCTTGGGATATATTCTTGGTAGAAGCCAAGATACCATTGGAGGTATCCGAGAATAGTTGTGCGGAATCATTAACCCTATTTCCAACTGTAGCCACCTCCGTGATCAACTGGCGCATCTCACTGACCATATCCGATAGGCTCATCGAAAGCGTCATGAATTCATCCCTACGTTTTGTTTCAAAACGAGTTGTCAGATCGCCTTTGGCTGTTTTGGCTATGTTTTTAGTTAATTTGTCAATCTCTTTCCCCATTCCACCGGCGATAAACAGACCGATTGCTACTGCAAAGATACTGCCGACCGCAACAAAAATAATATTTAAAGTTCGAATGTCCTCTGCCTTATCTAATATGGTCCGCTGGGGTATCAATGCGCAAAGCAGGGCATTACTATCCCCTAATTTGCTAAACAGGAATAAGTAGTCTTCTCCCTTGAACCGTTCTATGGAGTATCCGTTCATCTGGCTTCCATCTATTGCCGCTTTCACATAATCCAGTTCCGCCAGAGGGCTATCCTCATTAACATCAGCCAATGTTTCCTTACCATCTGCACTGATGATACCTACTACACTACCCTCTCCATATTTTAGCTGTTTTATCGTTTTATCGATCTGAGTTTTAGGAATATCAATCATAATAAAACCATTATTCTGAGATAGCTTTCTTATCACAGATAGTGAGTAAGAGGTATGAACATTCTGAAAGGTTTCATCTAGGTATTCATGATCTCCAACCCACATAAAACGTTCCGTGGAGTTATTAATCAACTGACCTTCCGCTGATTGAATAAATGATTCATAAAAATCCGTTGGCAGCTTTCCTGCTGTTGAAAATTCGGTTCCTTTATTGGCAAATATATGTATGTTATATATGTATGAATTCGTTGCCTTAGCTCCCGACATTTCACTTGTTATCTGATTATAATATCCATCAGCCTCTCTTTGCATCATCTCATCGGCTTTATTATAATATGTCTTTATATTATCATTATCCACAAATTCATAAGCCAAGGTTGCCACAGAATCAATGCCGATCAAAAGATAATTCTTGGTTGCTTCTAGTGTTTCTATCGCGTTGTCTTCATAATTGCTGATGATAGCATCCGCTGTATTGTTATAGGATACGATTCCGAAAACCATCATGAAAAGAATTGGAATAGCAAACGCTAATAATAATTTCAATCGAATTCCTTGGTCTGTGACCCAATTTAATGGTAACCTTAGCAGACGTATTATCCCAATCCTATTTCGGCTGTTTTTCTTTTGACCCTCCCGAGGGTTTTGTGTTTTCTTAAGTCTTATCTTGAGTTTTTTTATCATGTCTCTCCC
>CAYMLE010000259.1:0-2259 GCA_964391115.1 uncultured Herbinix sp.
AAATTCTTCCCTGCTAAAAAGCTACCTGGATGCACAAGAAAGCTGAACATAACTGCTGTATATCCTTGTTCTTGATAGGCTAAGACCTGATCCATCAGCAGCTGATGTCCCCGATGAAAACCATCGAATTTGCCCAGAGTAACCGCACTATTCTTTAATTTAAAATCAGTCTTTCCAGCTATATATTCCATAGTCGTCTCCTCCCTTGTTATGTCCGCCGGCTGGCAGTAATTGAAGATATGGGGTGATTGCTTCACAGAAACATCTTAACAACCTGTAAGCAGCCTTTCTCACAATCATAGCCATAGATACCGACGAAGACCTGCTCCGAATCATAAACTCGGAAGAAGTCTCTCTTCTCCGGTTCATCGGAAGTTACACATGGGGTTTCAGACAAAATATAATCGTTATCCTCCAGATGTGATTTGAGAAGGGCATTACCATTATGCACCAGGCGATCATATTCCTTTGCCACGGTTAGCTTAGGATAGTCATCAAACATCCGATCCACCGGTATGATATGTTCCTGAAGTCGGTTTTCTTGTACCAGCTCCGCGACCTCTGACAATCGCAGTGCCTCGGTAAGATGAAATCGGCCAACACTTGTCCGAATTAAGCTTTTCATAGTTCCACCACAACCAAGTAAGGCTCCGATATCATGAAGCAGAGTACGAATATAGGTTCCTTTTCCACATTCCACCAAAACCTTTACTTCCTGTGCTTCTTCGTTATAATCCTGTATCTGAATATCTCGAATCAAAACCTTGCGGAGCTTGCGGTCAATAACCAATCCCTGCCTTGCTAGTTCGTAAAGCCTCTTGCCATTTACCTTAATTGCCGAATACATCGGAGGTAATTGATCGTATTCGCCGATAAAGCTTTGGATGGCGGAGGTGATCTCTGAGATTCCCACCTTAACCTCCGAGGTCTCTAATACCTGTCCGGTCATATCCTGGGTATCCGTTACAATCCCTAGCTTAAGAACAGCCAAGTAGGTTTTCTCTTTCTCAACGATCAAATCTACCAGCCTTGTGCCCTTACCAATGCAGATAGGAAGAACCCCCTCCGCATCCGGATCTAGGGTTCCTGTATGCCCAATTCTCTTAATTTTTAATATACCTCTCATTTTGGCAACTACATCATGAGAGGTATATCCTTTTTCCTTATATATGTTAATTATTCCATTCATGTTATTCCGACTCCTGTAATGTCTTTAGCTGTGCCTCAATATGGGGGGTCAGATTATTAAATATATCATTGGGAGTTCCCTTCATCGTACAACCGGCCGCGCGAACGTGTCCGCCGCCACCGAAGAATTGTGCGATTATACTGACATTGACCTCTCCATTTGACCTCATACTCACCTTATACTCATGGGAGTCAATTTCGTATATAAAGATAGCCACTTCGGTACCCTCAGTCACCCTGAGATAGTCAATAATACCATCCAAATCCATACTCTTTGCTCCATAAAAGTCCATACCCTCACGGCTGATGGATGATACAACGATCTTACCATCCAATAGCAGGGTACTTTCCATGAGACAACGACCGAGTAACTGGTTCTGCATATAGGTTTTTGCATAAAAGGATTCATTAATTAATTTTGAAAAATTGATGCCCTTACCAACCAAAGACCCAGCGATCTGTAGGGTTCTCTCCGAAGTATTGGTATGCTTAAATACACCGGTATCATGGATCAAGCCAACATACAGGCATTCTGCTACCTCCTTAGTGATTCGGTTCTCATCAAACAGTTCATAGAGAACCTCACAGGTGGAGGAAGCATGATCTACCACATGATTCATATGGGCAAATAGGTTATTGCTTACATGATGGTCAATGTTCAAAGTGCTTTTGGCAGATTCGAAAAACTTCATAGCGTTTCCTAACCGATCTAGGCTTCCACAATCCAGAGAAATGAATAAGTCATATACCTCATCGGAATCGTAGGAATGGATAATCTCCATGGTCCCGGCCAGAATATTAAATTCCTTGCCAAAGGACTCCAGATATACATCAATCTGCTCTATGCCGAATTCAACTTGGTTCTGTTTCAGATAATTATAGAGCGCGGTACAGGACCCGACGCAATCTCCATCGGGTCTGATATGCCCTGCTATACTTATCTTCTTTTTGCCCATTACTTCTGATCTTATATTAGTTAACGTAATTCTATCCAAATTATCACCTTCCCGCTTATCCTTCGTAACCGACCGATCACTATCGAAAACTATTGCTCCGGGTCCTCATCAACCT
>CAYMLE010000260.1:0-2252 GCA_964391115.1 uncultured Herbinix sp.
GTTACATATAAAGAAATCCAACTCATAAAGATATGGCACATAACGTCTCGTGTTCCCGAATCTCATGAACCTACAGGTGGTTACTCATGCGTGGATCCCCCTGGGTCGGCTAATTCAGTCGGCAACTCGGTTGGCGAAGGTGTGTCCGGGAACATATTGTTATTTGCCGTATCATTATTAAATATCTCTCTTCGCAATTGCGGTCATTGGCGAAATAACTTTCATCTTCGTTTGTTGTCGATATTGCCTTGCCAACGTACTTAAATGTTCAACAATATTTAAATTCCAATGAATAATAGTCGTTAATTCTTTACACGGAAACTTATCACATAAACCACAAAATTGTACACCGTGTTTTCTTGTACATGCATGGACTTTACACCTACCAGAACCAGACCATTCCGGAACATAACCATCCGCTTCAATACATCCCTTACATAAATCATCTAACTTTTTTTGACACCCCTCGCAACATTCACCACAGGCAGTAATAATCGTAAAATCTATGTTTTGATCTACATCAATCACCTCTTTAAATTCTGTTATTTAATAATTTTTACAAATCTACTTTACTTTCGTTAATAACAATGCTATATTAAAGTTATTAGAAGGAGTAACCGCCCAAAATGTGGTTAGCCTCCATTAAACAGATTAACTGCCCACTACGGCCAAGTCAGGGGGCAGTTATTTTTTTCGCTTATCGTCCCTCTTATTTAAATAGGTAAGCAGTGCAATAATTATTAATACAAAAGTAAACAAGTCACTATATGTAACATAATTCATTAGCACCACCTCCCTTCTGGGAGGCTACCACACCCTGTACACGGTTACTCCTAAATCAAGCTTATCATATATACCAAAATCTGACAATCGAACATAATATTAATTTTTTAACATATTTTAATTATATAATTAATAGGACTCACAGACTCCGCTTATATTTATATGACACCTAACGTCTCGTGTTCCCGACACCCCAGGGCCTTAAGGTGTCCGCACATATCATTCAACCTTCAAATTCCTTCAACCTGACACCGGGTACAAACACTTGGGCTGTTGGGTGTCTGGGAACATATTGTTAGATGTTGTATCACTCAGAAACTCTAATACTATTAATAACTATTATCCTTGATATGTTCTAATTAAGCTTTAGAACCATTCCTTCTGAAGATGTCATAAAGCCACATTTTATATAAAATAATCTTCCATTCTCGGTAGTATCTAAACTCAATTCTGTTGCTCCTTTATCACTTGCATCATCAATAAGCAAATTCATCATCTGATATGCAATTCCTTGTCTTCGATATTTTTTGCTTGTATATACATTCATAATGTGACCTCTTATTCCTCCAGGATGGTCAAAAGTAGGTAAAAGCCATGTATAGCATAGCGTTGCACAACCAATCACTACCTCATCATCAAAAGCAAGTACTGTTGTTTGATTTGCCTTTTGAAAATACATTTTAGTTTCCATCATAAATTTCTCAGAAAATGAATAACTTTTCTCTAAACCACATACTTCTCTAATTGTTTCATATCTTGCTTCTAGTATCTTATCTATTTCTTGAATAGTAGCTTTTACAACTTTTATCATATGTAAGTACCTTCTTCCTTTATAAAAAAATATCTGAAAATATATAAAAACCAAGAGAGTATCTTAAACACAATTAATTCGCAAACTATAAAATTAATGAACCAACTTAATGTTATGTAATACCAATTAGTGGATGTATTGTTATTATTTAGTCAACCATTAAGAACCACTTAAAGCCGAATTTCTCTTTTAATACACTCATACAGGTCGCAAAATCTGCCTTATATGGTGCTTCTATAACGGTACCTTCTTCTTTTAAAATATCAAATACTCTTACCACATCTGCTACTGTATCAAATACCACCGTAAGAAATAACGAATCTACTTGAATATTATTACGTTCTGTACCACCATCAGACAATCTTATTCTTTGATTTCCAATACGAGCTTCGGTATGGTAGATAAGATTTGTTTGTCCATCTTTTCCCTGCCAATCAATTCCTAAATTAAAGGCTTTTTTATATAGTGCAATCGCCTCCTCACAACGACCACCACAATGCAATGTTGGAATAACAATCAAAATCTTCACCCCCCCAAAAAATATGTATTATATCCAATTCATAATCATAAATCATAATGAAATGCTCCAGAGCCCTGCCCTAATTGATATTGCGCATAACGTCTCGTGTTCCCGACACCCAAGAGCCTACAGACGACT
>CAYMLE010000261.1:0-2227 GCA_964391115.1 uncultured Herbinix sp.
AAGTAATCCTTTTGTGTTTCTTTTACTCTTTCTGCAATGAATTCTATAAAATCATGATCATTGACATGTGCCCTTTCAAGACTACTAATATATTCACTTCTTAATATCGGTGGAATAATTGCAATCGTATATCCTTCTTGGAGAAGTGCAAGATTCATTAATAGTCTCGCTACCCTTCCGTTTCCATCTACAAAGGGATGAATAAACACAAACTCTTTGTGTATTTGAGCTGCAAATATAACCGGATGGTAGCTTCTCCTAGCTATGCTTATATTATTGATAAACTCCTCCATAAGCATAGGCACTTTATTAGGCCCAGGAACACTATACTGCGATCCACTTATAAATACCCTTTGGTTTCTATACCTACCTGCATTATCTATATCAATATGCTGATAAAACAGCCTATGTAATGTCTTTACATATTCCTCTGTGATTATTTTTTCCCGTGACAGCGAATGAATATAATCATATGCTTGACTATGGCCGATAGCTTCGAAATGATCCCGTAGTGGTTTTCCTCCGATAGTCAAACCATCTTCTATTACTATCTTTGTCTCCGTTTCTGTTAATGAGTTGCCCTCTAAAGCATTGCTTGAATATGTTAACCCTATACGATAATATGCCTTGAGCTGATCAAGGATGTCATGCGGTAAGGGGCGATATCGATTGATCTCTTCTTGTAACTTGTCAATTTGCTTAATTAAGTTATCCATATTAGATTCTCCTCTATTAGGTTGTAAACAGTTTACAGTACTATTATACTCAATACCATAATATTACATCAAGCGCATTGTTCTTAACATTTAAACATTGCAGAAGCGTCTTTCTACGAAGGCCTCATTATCCACGGGAATCGTCCTGTCTTTATAATCATACTCTAGAAAAGGTATGTGCCACCACCGAGTACTTCCGTCATTCCTAATAGGAGGTTTAATTTCGGTCTTTTGTACTATTAACCTGCCCCTAATAGCGCAATGATATATAACTGCAGTATCCGCAGCCTCTTATTTCGTAAATACTAACTCAGGTTTATGTTTGCATACATATAATACCATATATGCAAGATAACTCAATATAATTATGCATATAGTTGGAAGACAATTGTCATTCCTGCTAGAAATGGTTGTGTGGTATAATGAGTTAGCTTCCTATTAATGTACAGTTGTTGTATAAAAACAAAATTCCTGAAGTGAGGTATGCATCAATGGATTGGGAGTCACTATTACGAGGTTATCTGATCAGTATAAACCTTTTTAGTTTTATAGTCATGGCAATTGATAAGATAAAAGCAAAACATGGGTCGTGGCGGGTTCCTGAAAAAAGCCTGATGATATTGGCTGTATCTGGAGGCTCTTTAGGTATGCTGCTTGGAATGTATGTAATTCGGCATAAAACCAAAAAGTTGAAGTTCTCACTGGGTGTCCCTGTGATACTTTGTCTTCAGGTTCTGGCAGCAGTATTCCTGCTTAAAAACATTTAGATTGTCATTTAAGCATTTATGGATATTTATACGATCGTTCTACTGTGTTATCGTTTATTGACACTCTTTAATTATTAGAATTCCAGAGGAGAATAAAGATGAGTTTTGAAGAGTTATATAAGAGAGCATACTCAGTTGTAAATTCACGGAGACTTTCCGAAAGTGCAGAAGCCGGGAGTGTCGGAGCAGCCCTTTTAACCGACAAAGGAAATGTATATGTGGGGGTCTGTATCGATACAGCTTGTTCAATGGGCTTTTGTGCAGAACATGCTGCTGCAGCGGCCATGGTTACAGCCGGTGAAAGCCGAGTTGTAAAAATGGTTGCAGTAGGCTCTGACGGTCGGGGGATCATGCCGCCCTGCGGCCGCTGCAGGGAGTTCATCAGTCAATTGCATGATGAGAATTTGGATACGGAGGTAATGGTTCAGGAAGGTGTAGTGTTGCCCCTTAGGGATCTTTTACCCTACGATTGGCGAGCTATTTCTGGTAAGTAGGGGGTTTTACAGCAGTTTTCTGACAACAAAGTTATCCCCAATTAGCAGCCAGTTTTGTGGAAAACTCCTTCCAAGAGCCCAATAGAAAAAGCCGCGTATGCCCAATTCCTTTACCAGGTCAAATTTTGCTTGGATGCTTCGTGCATCCTCGAACCAAACTATATGTTGTCTTCCCTGTTCATCCACATAATTAAAAAACGGTGCCTGGGAGATAGGGTCATATTCAATATTAGTATTGTATCTAAGCGCC
>CAYMLE010000262.1:0-2215 GCA_964391115.1 uncultured Herbinix sp.
ACGATGTATATAATGATATCTTTACGGATATTGTGAAGATGCTATATCTTCAACGTTGTGGAAACGAACTGAAGCCTGAATATGCTGGTGACTTTGCACATGCTGCCTGTCATTCACAGGAGGCAACAATTTACGGGACATCAGAGAAGAAGGATGTAAGTGGGGGATGGCATGATGCAGGGGATTATGGACGTTATGTTGTGCCAGGAGCAAAGGCAGTAGCTGATATTCTACTTGCTTATGAAGATTATAGCCTTGTATTTAATGACAAAGCTGGTATTCCTGAAAGTGGCAACGGCATTCCTGATATACTAGATGAGGCTAGATATGAACTGGAATGGATGTTGAAGATGCAGGATAAGAAGTCTGGCGGAGTCTATCATAAGGTAACTGGCTTAAACTTTGAAGGTATGGTTATGCCAGAGACTGTAACAGATGATTTATATATTATGCCAATCTCTAATTGTGCAACAGGTGACTTTGCTGCAGTCATGGCAATGGCCGCTAGATTATATGAACCCTTTGATGCTGCCTTTGCGAAGGAATGTTTAGCTTCGGCAAAGAGTGCACTTAGTTATCTAGAAGGCAACATTGGGAACGGTGGTTATCGTAATCCGGATGATGTAACTACAGGCGAATATCCTGATACAGAGGATGCGGATGAGTACTTCTGGGCATTAAGTGAGCTCTACAAGACCACAGGTAGCCGAGCCTTTGAAGGAAAAATTGCCGAAATAGATTTTACCTCCCTTGGAAATGGTATGGGCTGGCAAGGGGTTAATCTGTATGGATGTTATGCATATTTGACTTCTGAGTTACAGAAGGATGATATAAAGGAGAAACTTTTAGTTATATTTGATGCCCACATTACCTCCATAAAGAAAAATATTGAGGTTGATGGCTATTTCTCTTCGGTGGGAGAGGTGTATCCTTGGGGAAGCAATATGACCCTGGCTAATAACGGCATGGCCTTATTAATGGCAAAGAGGCTTAATAAGGTTGCTGATGATTATCAAATGGCCAAAAAGCAATTTGATTATTTACTTGGAGCTAACGCTACATCCTATTGTTTTGTAACCGGATATGGTACTTTGACTCCACAGAATACACACCATAGGCCATCGCAGGCACTTGAGACTACTATGTCTGGTATGCTTGTTGGCGGAGCCAATTCCAATCTAGAGGATCCTTATGCACAGAATGTTCTAGCCGAAAAGCCTGCTGCTAAATGCTATGTGGATAATGTACAGAGCTATTCCTGTAATGAGATCACTGTGTACTGGAATTCACCGCTAATCTATCTACTAGCTGGTTTGAAGGTTGATTAAATATCAAGGTTATGAGTTAGTACCGATCACAGAGCTAATTTATACTGGGGAGTTTACGATTGATCATACGGGCAGGCAGTATAAGAGGTAGTGCACAGAGGAACAACTGGTTTAGGAAGCTACTGTTATCAGTAGGTATTAGCTATGGGCGGAAAATGAATGAAGAGGTTTAATATTATCTAGACGTTTAACTCAAAGGTATGCTACAATAGTTCTATTGAAAGTCAAGGGGGCGTGGATTTTTTGAGTGATAATGAATTACTATTAGCTTTGTCTGAAATGATGGATAATAAATTAAAACCATTAGATGAAAAAATAAGTAAAATAGAAGCTGATATGAATCATGGTTTTAATAAAGTAAGTGTTGTTTTAGAGAATGAGATTAGACCAGATATTAAATTACTTGCTGAAAATTACCTTCCTGCTGCTAAACGTTATGAAAAGGCTTTCCTAGAAACTGAGAGTATGAGAGTAGATATTGAACTATTGAAGAAGGTAGTTATGGAACATAGCGAGAAGCTGCAAAAGATATCGTAAAGTATTTTGAACAGGCAGTTAAGGAAGTAGAATAAAAAAGTATTGTTAATAACCCCGAAATAAATTAAACTATAGGTATCTGGAAACAATAGTCTTGTTTCGGATACCTATTTTATTATAAGCTTTATTAGGATAGAAACTTATTATTCTATTTAATATAAAGATATGAAAGTTGTAAATCGGTTTGGTAACTAAACAGGGTATTACAACAGGCCGGTGTTTTTAAGGATAATTTACAGGAAAATAGGCTGTTAATGAGTTTTACGATTATAGGAAAAGGCGGTATAAGGATAAGAATGAAAAATATAAAGTTAACCCTAGAATATGATGGAGGCCGTTATAGTGGATGG
>CAYMLE010000263.1:0-811 GCA_964391115.1 uncultured Herbinix sp.
AAAGTCTACTTCCCCTTTTTTATTCAATTTATCCCATTGTATCTCATTCGTTATTTCCTTCACAAATTGTTTTGTGAGTTCAGGAGTAAGGACAGTATCATCCAAATATGTCAGACGACCATGTACACGTACTGTTGCGGGAACGCCGGTTACAATATGTAGATCAGAGGCTTGTAACTCAACCGATTTTAGTAAAAGCTCTTTTGCATTCATAGTTCCTCCATGAAATTCATCCATCTAATTATAATTAGGTTTATACCTGTGAATAAGTGATATCTACAACTTCATTAAATGATGTGATTCCTTCTTTAATTAACCGAATACTTTCATGCTTCAGAGTAGTCATTCCATTCTCAATTGCATAATCCAATAAGGAATTGTTATTCTCATTTGAAGCGATCATATCTCTCATTTCTCTGGAAATAGTCAGAATCTCATGAACTGCGACTCTTCCCTTATAACCAGTGTTATTACATAGAGCACATCCTACCGGTTTTCTAAATTGATATTCCTCTTCAGGAAGGCCTAAGAAAATCCGCTCATGCTCTGTCGGAGTATAGCTTGTAGAACAATGTTTACATAGTCTACGGACTAATCTCTGAGATATTACACCCATAAGAGATACAGCAATCATATATGGTGGGACACCCATATCAACTAATCTTGAAATAGAACTTACTGCATCATTCGTATGCAGCGTACTTAGCACTAAGTGACCTGTTATAGCCGCTCGAATCGCCACATCAACAGTCTCAGCATCTCTTATTTCACCAAGCATAATAATATCTGGATCCTGTCTTAATGCTGATCT
>CAYMLE010000263.1:821-2209 GCA_964391115.1 uncultured Herbinix sp.
AAGGCTCCCGCAAAGGTCAGTCCGGCCTTTGTATTAACCTGAACCTGATTCAATCCATCAATCATATATTCCACAGGGTCTTCTACCGTCATTATGTTGTCACTAATCTGATTCAACTCACTTAACATCGTGTATAGCGTTGTTGATTTACCACTTCCTGTTGGACCAGTTATTAAGATTATTCCATGGGGATTCTTCAGCAGCTCATCGAATTTTAATAAATTCCCCTTAGTAAAGCCCAGTTTTTCCTTCGGTATTAAGAAATTTGTCTTATCCAAAATACGCATTACAACTTTTTCGCCATGTATTGTTGGTAAGACCGAAACTCTTAGATTTAGTACCTTGTCTCTAACTCTATAATCGCACCGTCCGTCTTGTGGTACTCTTTTCTCTGCGATATCTAAGCCTGCAAGAATTTTAATACGCGTAGCAACAGCAGACAATGCATCCTTCGGTATTGTCTGTACAAAGTGAAGCTTACCGTCCACACGATATCTAACTCTTACTTCATTTTCAAGAGGCTCAATATGTATATCACTGGCACCCCTAAGGGCAGCCTGTTCTATGGTGGAGTTAACCAGTACTACAATTGGGGCACTATCCACCTCAAGAGATTGTATCTCTTGAAAGGATCCAGTACTTGATTTGCTTTTTTCTTTTTCTTTATTAAAATCTTGTATCGCCTTATCAGCAGTCTCACTGCCATATAATCGATTGATTGCACTTTTTATTGCATCACTAAAAGATATGACCGGAACTATCTCATAATTTGTAGCCATTCTCAGATCTTCAATTGCAATAAAATTTAGCGGATCCTCCATTGCTACGTATAACAATGTAAGCTCTAGCTTAATTGGCACTACATTATGACGATAGATCAGCTGATAGGGAATCAACCTTCGAACATCTGCATTGATTTCTATTTCATTGAGATCAATGAACGGGATGCCTAGTTGAAACTCCAAGACCTCCATAATCTGGTCTTCTGTGACGTAATTATTGTCTATCAGAATCTTTCCAATTCTTCCACCGTTATTTTTTTGGTACTCTAAGGCATTCTGAAGCTGATCTTCACTAATAATACCAGAATCTAATAAAAGGTCTCCGATTCGTTTCTTGTTTCGTTCTATGTCCTCGCCCCCCTAATCAAAATGCTAAGCAAATAATTTAACGCTAGACATCTGCCTTCATATTTTGAAAATATGCTTCGCTATCTAAAATTCCTTTTAGATAATCTATTAGCCGGGTGGAGCAAATCGTCTCAAAATGTAATTCGTTTCCATCGTAATCGAGTAGTAGCATATCATGAATACCAGCCTGAACACAGGTGAATCCAGAATTTAAAACTTTAGAATCTTGCATCTTATAGGATTGCATCGATAGAACAT
>CAYMLE010000264.1:0-2190 GCA_964391115.1 uncultured Herbinix sp.
TATATTTATCTATTTCGGGTTTTGCAAGCTCATAAGGCATTTCTGATAAGCAAAGCCAAAAATACCACTCTGCAAACCATGGTCGTTTTTTCTCTCCCACGTGATTGTTGTAGTTTTGAATCCTGCTGCTGATCCAGCTTATATCCTTTGGTGCTACGGTACTTATAAATCGAAGTACAACAAGAGAACTATCAAAACACTCACCCAAACCATCATCACCATAACCAAAACAAGTAGATTTAAGTCGTCTTAATGTTTCGCTTATCATAGTTCTAATATCTTCATTTTCAGGTGCAAAGAGATACAGAAGTCTTAATATTTCTAACTCATACATATTTGCTGAAAGAATATGCGTTTTAGGTGTTTGATTTAAAATGGTTTTGAATTTTTTTCCATTATTGAAGGGTGGAATATAAAAGATAGGGTACATGCGCCGACCACCATCATCAATATTGTTAGGATATTTTACGCCAGCATAGAACCGTCTGGCCTGTTCAAGTGAACTGCGTGCAGATAATAGCTGACCAACAATATTAGCTTTTTGTTTATCTGTCAGTTTACCACCCTTAATAAGGTAGTGATTGGTTTTTATCATAAGATCATATGCAGTCATATAGAAAACCTCCCTCACAAATATAAACAATCAAAGATGAGATTACTGAGCCCCTGCTGCTTCGAACAAATATTTATCACCATGAAGGAACAGGGTTCTTCATATTGTCATACCAATTAAGTACATCCTTTGCTTGATTTATCATCGTGTCAATTTCACCTTGTCCAAATGGGATCGACCAAGCAATCGATGAAAGTGTATTACTTGAAATTGAACTGACATTGTTATTCCTCCTGAACTAAAACATATATCGCTACCCTGCTATACTTCTTTGGTTTGGATCACTTCAATTGGTGCATTATTAAATAATGGACTAATTGATTCCTGACTATTGATTCTTCTAATAGCTTCTGCAAATAATGGTGCAACAGTAATAATCTTAACTTTATTACTGTTTAAAAGATATGGATTGAATACGGTATCCGTTGAGATAAGTCCCTCAATTACACTGTTTTCAAGATTCTTAACTCCTTTTTCATTCAATAGCACATGAGATAAGCATGCAAATATTCTTTTTACTCCTCGGTTTTTTAGCTCAGTAGCTATATTAATTAATGTTCCTCCGGAAATAGTAAAATCATCTACAATTATTGCATTCCTACCTTCCACATTTCCAATAATATCAATCACTTTAGCATTCTCATCATGGGCTTCTCGTTCCTTATCTCCAATAGCAATCGGTAATTTTAAATACCTTGCGTACTTTCTAGCTTCCTTAGCAAAACCTGAATCTGGTGATACAATTACTAAGTTATCCAGGTTCAATGATTTTATATACTCACATATGATTGGAAGTGCAAATAAGTGATCCACTGGCTTTTTAAAAAATCCCTGAATTTGTGGACTGTGCAAATCCATTGTAACAACCCTATCTGCTCCAGCTAGTTCAATCGATTCTGCACATACTCTACCCCGTATTGAAACCCTTGGTTCATCTTTTTTGTCCCCTTTTGCATATGAAAAATAGGGCATAACAACGGTTACAGAATGTGCACTTGCCCTTTTAAATGCATCAACCCAGAACAATATCTCAACAAATTCTTCATTCGGCCGTAGCCCAATCGATTGTACTAAATATACATCCTTGTTTCTAACGGTTTCTTCAACTTTTACATAAGTGTTACCCTCACTAAATGTAATCACTTTTGACTTTCCCAACTCTGTACCTAAATAATTGCACATTCTCTCAGCAAAGCTTTTACCTGTACTACCTGCAAATATTTTCATCTCACATTCCATCATAATTTTATCACCTCATGTATTATTTTTCCAATTATTTATTATGCATATATCATTAACTTCCGGTTCAGATTCAACCTTTAATTTTGATTATATTAGCCCTAATAACTGAAATAACCATGTCACAATACCTCTTAAATTAGCATCTCCTTTTACCACTCAATACTTACGGTACACCTATGACCTCCCATTTTAATACTTTCAATTAATTGCACCTTAACTTCTGTATTAAATACCTTTGCGAACAGGCTTTTTGCATATCCCAATGTGCAATAGCACCATGTTTCTGGTAACTGTTTATTTATTCTTTTTACACAACCACAATAGCACTCAGGATA
>CAYMLE010000265.1:0-2189 GCA_964391115.1 uncultured Herbinix sp.
AGGCTAGATCATATAGAGTTTCATGACTATAGCACTGAATGGAGTGATTAGCATGGGAAAAAACTTACAATGTTTTTAGTAGATGGAACAGAATTAGGACCAAGAACAATTGAAATTGGAAATTGGTCTGGCAAAGCTGTGTTTTCTTCTAGGTCAACAATAGGAAAAAAACTAGGAAGGCCTGAGTTTGATCGTCCAGGTGTTTATTTGTTGAAATCTCTACCTAACAATAGCAATTACAATGAGCGTATCTATATTGGGGAAGCAGAAAAGTTAAATAAAAGACTTAAGCGACATCTGGCTGATTCAGATAAGGAAATTACTGAAGTAGTAGTGTTTACCAGCAAGGATGAGATGTTAACTAAATCCCACATCAAATATTTAGAATCAAGGATAATCACTTTAGCAATAGAAGCGAAAACGGCCGAAATAGAAAACGTAAATCAGCCTGAATTACCATCCTTACCAGAAGCAGATATATCTGATATGGAATACTTTCTTGAGCAGATAAAAATAATCTTACCAGTAGTTAATTTTATGTTGTTGGTACCATCTGTTGTTGAGCCGTCGCAATCAAATATTGATACATTAATACCGGATGAAACTAAGATTTATCAAATCAAAACAAGTGCACTTGATGCAAAATTGATAGAAACAGATAATGGTTTTATAGTATTAACCGACTCACAAGCTAACAAAAGCGTGTCCAGATCAATATCCGAGGGTTGGATTAAGCAAAGAAACAAGCTTATAGAAACTGGTGTACTAGTAGATGATGGCAATTATTACTTATTTAAAGAGAATGCCATCTTTTCTAGTATTAGTGCTGCTGCATCTATTGTATTAGGTCGCCAAGCTGCGGGTCCAATTGAATGGATAGATGAAAATGGTAATACATATAAACAGAATCAAGAAGACCAGTTTCAAGAAGGCCTAGACGAAGACTAACAATTTAAGTAGGTTGAAAAGCACGGGGCTATTAATTGTTGTGTGATTGGGAAAAGCTATAGGTGCAGGTGTTAATATGGTGGAGAGTATAAAAAAGTATAAAGAAGTAATCTCATTAATGTTTGTATATTGGCTTATTTGTTTGCTGATGTTTTTTCTGGATGTTAGTTGTCTCTATTTTATGTTATCATGGAACGTTTTACTAGCAGTATTACCTTTACTTTTTATTTCTATGACAGAGTTAAGCATAACAAAAGGAAAGCCTGTGTTCTCTATTTTTTGGATGCTGGCATGGCTATTCTTTTTTCCTAACTCTGTATATCTTATAACAGATTTCATACACATAACTAGGGATGAGTTTATGAGGATAGCAGAAACAGGAAGATACACCCTTAGCACATCAGTAGTTTACAGTAATAATATTTTGATTTGGATGAAGTTATTAATTATTGGAGTCGGGTTCTTTTTTTCTTTACTTGTTGGCTTGGAATCTTTCTATATTTTTGAGCAAAATATTAAAGTTATAAAATCAAAACACTTAGCTTCTTTAGGGGTGTTAATAGCATCAGTATTATCTGCAACAGGTGTTTACATTGGAAGATTTCTTAGGTTTAATAGCTGGGATGTACTCTTTAACCCAATTCAGTTGATAATAGAAGTAACAAGTGCTATGAATATCTTTACATTTCAATTTATTACAGCTTTTACCGTATTTGTAATTCTATGTTTTATAACTTATAAGATTTTTAGAAAAATAGCTATTGCTTAGAATTTTATTCACTATAAATAAGCAAGGATCGTGCTTTATGATGAGATGTTATTATCTGGATGCAATTATTGATGAAATAGAGACAGGCAAGCCAAACCATTTACTATATGTGAAAGATGATACATAATCGGAACTTATGAAAATTATGATCGGAGGCAAGTCATGGTGACATTACGTAAAATCACAGAAGATAATTTCATTGAATGTATTAGCTTAGAACCTATGGAGGATCAAAAGAAATTTGTGGCAAGGAATATATATAGTCTTGCTGAAGCATATATTGCTTTAGCAAATGGTTACTGTATCCCAATGCCCTATGCAATATATGATGACGAAACAATGGTTGGTTTTCTAATGCTTTCATATGAACAGGCTGACAAGGAAGATGATGAAACATTCTACAAGATAAGGAGATAAAAGATCTATAAGAAATATAAAGACAAAGGATATGGTAATAAAGATATGGAAAAGG
>CAYMLE010000266.1:0-2187 GCA_964391115.1 uncultured Herbinix sp.
ATTAAAGACAACGTAATATCTATAACAGTTAAGTATGTTTTTTACCCTGAATATTTACAAAAAACTGGGAGTACCTTATAACCCCCAGTTTATCCACTATAATTGCCTTATTATATTATTATCTTCGCCATCTATAATTAGCATAATTCCATATGCTATTTCATCCTCTTTATAACCCGCATAAGGTATAATTCTTTATGAACTAACTTCATTACACAAGGGTTTATACGCAGTAATCGAAAGACTATGCCACTACCTATAGTCTCTCATATAATCCCCATGGGTATCAATAAGCTCATCACACATCTTTACGATATCATCAATTGATAATTCTGCTGCTGTATGTGGATCTAACATGGCCGCCTGATAGATATTCTCTCTCTTACCAGTAATCGCTGCTTCAATCGTCATTAAATGAACATTTATGTTTGTCATATTCATAGCAGCTAATTGTACTGGGAGTCTTCCAACATGACAGGGATGGATTCCCTGTGCATCAACAAGACAAGGTACTTCAACACATGCATCTGTGGGAAGATTGTCGATAAGGCCGGTATTTAATACATTTCCGCCTATCTTAACTACCTTATTGGTTACAATTGCTTCCATTATATAGGATGCATATTCATTGGAGCGTTCATGAGTAATCTGACCATCCTTAAGGATGCTATTTTTCTCTTCTTCCCAGCCTTTGATCTGTTGGATGCATCTCCTTGGGTATTCATCCAAAGGAATATTAAATCGGTCAATCAGTTCCGGATATTTTGATTTTATAAAGAAAGGATTATATTCCGCATTATGCTCACTGGATTCTGTGCAGTAATACCCAAGGCGCTTTATGTATTCATAGCGAACCATATCATAATGCTTCTCTGTATTGTTTTTCTTTTCAGCACGAATTTTAATCTCAGGATATAGATCCTTCCCATCTTTATCATTTATCTTTAATAACCAGGCCATGTGATTTATCCCGGCAATTAAATCACTTCTACCTTCAACCTTGTCCTCCATACCTAGATTTTTCAGTAAATTCTCAGAACAAACTTGAACACTATGACACAATCCAATGGTATTTATCTTCGTATAACGTTGCATATAACCAGCAAGTATGGGCATAGGATTCGTGTAATTTAAGAATAAAGCATCTGGACAAACTTCCTCCATGTCCCGGGCAAAATCTCTTAACACAGGAATTGTCCTAAGTCCTCTCATAATACCGCCAATCCCAAGGGTATCACCAATTGTTTGTCTCAGACCATATTTCTTAGGTATCTCAAAATCAGTAATCGTACAGGGATCATAGAAGCCAACCTGTATGGCATTTACAACAAAATTCGATCCTCGTAAGGCTTCTTTTCTGTTTTGTATCCCGAGATATGTCTTAATAACTGCTCGATTAGAATTAATATTATTGTTAATAGCTTTTAATATAATCTCTGATTCCGATAGCCTGATCGGATCAATATCATATAATGCTATCTCTGCATCCCGTAAACTGGGGGTACACATGCAATCACCAAGAACATTTCTTGCAAACACCGTACTTCCAGCCCCCATAAAAGTTATCTTAATCATACGTTTATCCTCCAAATCAAATTGTGATCAAGACTATTATACAATAAACCACTTACAGATACTACTTTTAAACGATTTTTCTATTTATTATTACTTCATTCTTTAGTCACATTGATCTTCCTTAAATGGTTTTGGTTTTGATTAGATTATGTCAACAACTAAACGATTCATTCGCAATCTTATAAAGCAATCTGAATACATCAATTGAGCAGAACATACTTAGCTCTGCTCAAAAGAATAAAAATAAACTATTTTTTCTAATATTCGATATGCTGTAAGAATAACCCTTGTGCATGAGCAGGGGCACTCCCCGTCTCCAAAGATTTTGGATCTAAAATCTCCTCGATTACCTCCATTGGTCTCTTATCTAACCCAATCTCTAATAGGGTACTTACCATCATTCGAGCCATATTATGAAGAAAATCGTTCGCCTTGATTGTTATCTGGATTTCTTTTTCATCCCGATAAATATCAACTTGGAAAATTTCCTTTAAGGTTGATTTGCTTTTTTTAACAGAAGAAAAGTCCTTAAAATCATGTTTTCCTATTAATTTCTGACTAGCAATCTTCATCTTTTCTATATTGGGTCTGTCAAAACAGTAATAAGTATAT
>CAYMLE010000267.1:0-2106 GCA_964391115.1 uncultured Herbinix sp.
AGTCTGCTCCCATGGCAGTCAAACTCTTACCTACCTCAATCATAGGCATTACGGGGCTTTCCTTACTTCTTCCTAGAATATATTCCGTCCGGTCTGGTATGGAGGGTTTTGAGTAAATCAACATCTCAATATGATCCTGATCTCTTTGGGAATCAGTCATTCGAACAAGTAATTCGTAAAAATATGCAGTTGCTATCGGTCCTAATCCACCAATGACACCTAAGGTTTTCATAGTTTCCCCCCATTTCTGGTAAGCTAAGTTCTACCATCTTGAATTTTTCTGAAAGAATTATCATTATCTTCCCAATGAACAGAATATTCTTAAGTATACTAATTTGCTTATCCTGAGGTAGTGTGTTTAGAGTACCTGAAGCTTTGTTATTACAGAGGAGTCGAAGGATGTAAGGACTTATCGAAGTTATAATAATTATTTCCTCTCTGCTCCGTATACGCCTCTACTTCAGCATCAGTCATCATGAAGGTTTCCATCTTATCCTTATTCGGGCAAGAGTCAAAATGGTACCATCCGTCACCACAATCAATTAAGTTCCAAAAATGTTGTGTCTTTCCACCCACTCTAGTAACCCGCATATTATCAATTCCTACCCGTGTTAACATTACCTCTGCTACTGCATAATAGGTAAAACAGTCGCCAACTGCATTTTTAATACCACGAAAGGCTTCTGCTTTAGTATCCGATTTATCCGAATCTCCGGTATAGGCCACATGACCTTTGATGTATTTATAAATCTCATACGCTTGTTCTCTTTTCGTCATAGAATCATCAATAATCCTATTAATTATTGGATCAATCAACTCATTTAGCTTCTCATCGGTAACGGAAAACACCTCTACTGTAATGGTGGAGGTATCCTCTGCTTGATTACCAGAGGAATCTACGGTGCTGTAATAAACCTTGTAGACTCCCTCCTTATTCAGATTCACCTTACTTGAATCCACCTGAAAGGATAGGTCCTTGTCTCTATTATCACTGACGCTTACCCCCTTTTTATAGGATACAGCCTCCCCTACATATACTGTTTTATTTTGAACACCTGTGAATACCGGTGGCTCCTTATCCTCCATCACGGTAAGCATGGCTTCCAACTCAGTAGCATTTCCATAACGATCCTTAAGTAGAATCGATACCTTCTGGTCACCTAGAACATTAAATACTGGCGTTTCTTTATACACAATGCTTACTTCTGATACATCTTCAATATCTTTAACAAAATCCTTAGCCTCCACTACCTCATCTTTCCAGGTAACCATGTCCACTATATTTGCCTTAGGAGGGGTCGTATCGACAACCTCTATATAGGAAGTCAGTATCCTACCATCGACATTAAGTTGTATCTCATGAGTGGCAGGTTTGCTTGTATCTAACTGCGTGATATCTGTCACAAAAGAAATCTCATATGAGCTTTGCTCAGCATAATCCTCGAGAATTTCTTCAACCATCGAGCCCACCTCTACCTGAACGAAGCTTTTTATATCGAGTACAGTCAACTTTGCCGTCTGCCTTAAGCTATTACGGCTAGTATCCTCTAGAAGCAAGGATATCTCATAAGTGCCAGCTACCTCCGTATCGGGAACATTGACATAGGATATGGTCACTGGGGTGACATCCTCTACTCGAATCACAAAGTCTTCTGGCTTAACTTCCTCTCCCATCAATGCCAATATATCCACTGTTTCTGCAAGGGGAGCTGTATTGTCCACTATCTCCAAATAAGAGGTATGAATCTTATTCTCTACCTTGATTTTTATTTCATAAACTCCGGGAGTATTAAGGTCAATATATTGCATATTCGTTATAAGCTGGCCTTGTATATCCTTATCTATCATAAACTCCTGCACGTCCACCATGGAGCTACCTGCCTCTAAAGTGATTGTCTTTATAACTCTTGGTTTCATTTCGCGGTAGGCTATATATCCAAATACTATTAACGTAATCAAACTAAATAGCATAAGTAATGCTTGAAATGTACGTTTTTTTCGTCTTCTCCGCATGGTTCCTCCAAAATTACGTCAATAAATGTAAAGTCATTTTCTTCCTTTATCAGGTTATTTATGTATTTTTAGTGTTTTACTTAAGGATTGTCA
>CAYMLE010000268.1:0-2101 GCA_964391115.1 uncultured Herbinix sp.
GTACTTCTTCTCCATAACAACAATTCCTCCTTCTCATTTAATCAACCAATAAGTAGGGGTTACTGCACGACCCTAAAACCCGCATGAATACTGGATTTCGGAGCCATTTTGTGGTATAATGGTGCAAAGATATTTGATGGTTAGTATTCAAAATCCGTGCACCTGGAGGCAAAAATGTACAAGCATGACGCTCACCAAATCCTGTTACCTGAAGAATTTATCCTACCCTTCGAAGGAGAGCTTAACAAGAATAATCGCTGGGTGAAGTTAGCTCAAATTATTCCTTGGTGGATTATCGAAGAAAAATACATAAGGAAGTTCAAGAGCTTAAAATATGGACAAAAGGCAAACTCCGTTCGCTGCGCACTGGGTGCATTGATCATCCAAAATCGTCTCGGACTTACAGATGAGGAAACGGTTGAGCAGATTACAGAGAACCCTTATCTGCAATACTTCATAGGCTTAGCCAGATTTCAACTGGAGAAGCCGTTTGACAGCTCATTGATGAGCCGATTTCGCAGGCGCTTGAATATGGATGTCATCAATGAAGTCAATGAGATGATTGCCCTGGAGGTCTGTAACCAGTCCTCTATGCCAGAAAAGCAAGAAGAAGAAAAGCCCAATGACAAAGATGATGACGACAGAACAGGGAAACCGCAAAGCCAAGAGCACGAAGAGGGAGAGCAACTCTCCCTTATTGAGAAAAAAGGCAAGCTCATACTCGATGCAACCTGCGCCCCCGCCGATATCCACTATCCCACAGACTTATGGCTGTTGAACACAGCCAGAGAGAAGCTTGAGGGAATCATCGATACCCTCCATGCTCCTTTCGTTGGAAAAGCACCGAAACCGAGAACATACCGTAATAGGGCCAGGAAGCAGTACCTCAGCATTGATAAGCAAAGGAAACCTGGCATAAAAAAGATACGAAAGTGCATAAAGCAGCAGCTTCGGTATATCAAGCGCAACCTAGCCAGCATTAAAGACCTCGTAGAGCGTGGTGGCATGGATGATCTCAGCAAAAAGCAAATGAAGGATTTACATGTGATAGCTGAGGTCTACCGGCAACAAAGTATCCTGGTCCAGAGTAGGACGCATCAGATAGAGGACAGGATAGTGAGCATTGCTCAGCCGCACATTCGTCCGATTGTCCGAGGGAAAGCCAGCGCATCCGTAGAATTTGGAGCTAAGTTCTCCGTATCAGTAGTCGATGGATTCGTGTTGATGGAACGGCTCAGCTTTAATAACTACAATGAAGGGACCTTGCTCATAGAATCCTTGGAACGCTATAAGGAACGATTCGGTTGTTATCCGGAGGCAGTGCTGGCGGATCAAATATATCGGACCAGAGACAACCGGATGTATTGCAAGAAACGAGGAATACGGTTAAGCGGTCCACCCCTTGGCAGACCTAAAGCATCGGAAGTCAAAGTAAACAAGCAGTTAGAACGTCAGGACGCAGGGGAACGCAATGCAGTAGAAGGCAAGTTTGGGGAAGGTAAACGGTCATACAAACTGGATCGGATATTTGCTAGGCTTCAAGAAACGGGTGAAACGGTCATTGCGATGCAGTTGTTGGTTATGAACCTTGAAAAGAGGCTTAGGCTTCTTTTGCATTTTTTTCTAGAGTCGCTAGCCATAACTAATTTATGGCAAAAACAACGTATTTTATTCATTGTGCGAGTTGTGCAGTAACCCCTAATTAACAAATATTTCTATAAAGAAGAAAGCGAAAAATAATAGAAAGATAAAAGCTGAATAATTGTTTAGTTAATCAGCATTTCAGGGCAGCCAGTCATATTTATAATTTATATTATTAAAATTATGAGAATGAATATCTAAGATGGATTAGTAATTCTCATCCATTTTTTTCAGCATTTTTTCTCTAAGCTACCAATATAGAGAGAACAGACAGAATGAATACCTGGTTGTATATCACTATTTATGCAGATCCATATAAGGCAAAGAAGGAACTCGGCAAAAAGGTTAGAAGAAGTATAAGAGGGATATACAGGTACACCTGGAGATTTGATAAATGATATAGAGAGTATAATTATAGAAATCGGGGTAGTATGTATTAGAACACATCACACTTGAGTTC
>CAYMLE010000269.1:0-2082 GCA_964391115.1 uncultured Herbinix sp.
GACTATCGAAGCTTTGTTTAAACCTATTAGAAAATACTTCCTCCAGCCCACTTTGCTTTAGAACATCCATTACCCTTTTCTCTGCATTCTCGATTTCTATTAATACAGGTGCTAATTCCTTATCTAAAATTTCATTGTAGGTATCTAAAAATCTTTCATTGAGCTCAGGCAATTCCTTGATATTGTTATAAGGAGATGACATTTCGGAAATAGACTCCATCCTCTTGACAACAGATTCAACTTTTTCGTCCAGTACATAGGATTTGCTTTCGTCAAATATACTCAAAAAGTTTTGTGTCTTATCCCATATTCCTTGTTGTTCTCCTTCGAAAAATGCTTTTATTGGCGGATAATCTTCTGCAAAATCCAGGTACTCGTCTTCGTGCTTTTTTACATACTGAAAAACATCCATAGCTTTACTCATGGTTGTTGTCTTTTGAATTAAGTCTATACCATCCTTTATAACCTTTTCACCTGGATAGTTGCCAGAGCGATACTCTATCAATCTGTTTCTTAAATCATCCACCATACGGCTGGCTGACCGGTTAAAATGGATTACCATAGAATCCGTATCGTCAGTCGCAATAGTCGATTTAAATACTTCCTTTGCCACATTCTTTAAGATTCTCCTCAAATTCTCCGGAATGATTTCTTTTTCTTCTAATAACAGTTTCTCTACATAAGCCCTTTTTGTAATGTAATCAATAATATTTTCGGTCGTTTCGTTTAATAGAGAAACAGTATTGCCATTTAAGGTAAGACCTATTAAGCCGTCCTTAAAGGATTTTGCAATAATCCATTCTATATCCGGCTCTAAATAGCCATATGGTGCTTTCGTAAACCTGTTTTTTATCTCCTTCAACGAAATTTTTGTGTGATTTCTAGTTCGAATGCGTATATAATCCATTACTTCTCTTATGGCATTCTCATTAGGCAAGGTACCATCTTCCAAAGTTATCTGGCTAGAACCACTTTGAGTGAATATATTCCTAATATCCACCTCATCCATAGGCTGAGTAATATAATTTAATTTATGGTAAACGGTAACTGCCAAGCGCTCCAAGCTCTCCGTTAAATTATACCTAAAATCCCTTGTGCTTAAATCCAATATATCTCCGTTGATATAGAACTTAGCTGATTTTAAGGACTCTTGGAGGAATAGTTTAGCCCTGGATTGATGTTCTCTCATTTCTACACGTTTTACCGCTCTTATTTCCTCAAACCTTGTAATATTGCTTGCGGATGATGAGGATAAAAACTTCTCAATCTTCATAGATAAGCGCAACTCATTTAAGAATTCTGCGTCATTTGGAAGATCTACATATACATCCTTCCCCGTTCCACTTAACATACGTAGATTGCTGTCTTGACCGTTAAATTCCGAATATGGAGTTATTATTTTTGCTCCAAAATCGAATGTTTGAGTCGTTCTATACGGCATATCATCAACTGTTCTATTAAAACCAAAGGAGTATCTGTTTTTGTAACCAGGTATTCTAATTTTATCCTCGGAATAAATATCTGCAAAAACAAGATCAGATACTTCTCTTATTACATCTGAAGTTTGAATATCTTGTCTTTCTATTTCTCGATTGATTTCCTGTTCTTCATCAGTTAGGAATATGTATACATCACCATTTTTCTGAACTAGGGTCTGCTTAACCAAAATATCTAAAGCATCTTCTACTTTCTCTTTTAATTCTCTTCTATCTTGGTGGATATTAGATACCATGAGAGTTGTGATATTTTCTATATTAGCCTTAATCTCTTTTATGTTTTTAACCATAAACAGGGTCTTTAAAGTGTTTACATTAAAATTGTCTTCTTCCTTGTTTGGATTTATATTTCGATTTTCCAATGCTCTGGATATCACTACTGAATGGTTGTGATCCAGGAACTTATTTAAGGCTTCATAAAATAAATGAAAGGGCACAATTGTACCATCTTGATGATTCATCAGCCTTTCTGCACTTTCCTTAAATAAAGCCAGCATGGAACGTTCGCCTTCTGACAGATGCTTGCCACTAGCGCCATGCTGCCTTATAGAAGTCAATACATTTCCCAAGAGATTAAATTGGTATG
>CAYMLE010000270.1:0-2069 GCA_964391115.1 uncultured Herbinix sp.
TTATAGTACTTCTTGAAGATATAATAGGAGACGGAACACATAACCATATTGACATGATATATCTTTGCGAAGCAATTAATGAAGAATTTGTACTTCAAGAAAATGAAATACATGGAATAGGTTGGTTTACTATTGAACAGATTAAAGAGTTAGAAACATTTGACAATGTAATAAAGACAATATTCCAAGCTATAGATTTTATCAATTCTAATAAGGTATTATTGTAAAGCAAAGTAAGCTACATTATTTGTATATGATACGACACCTAACAATATGTTCCCGGACACCCCACAGCCTAAGTGCAAGCACCCGGTGTCCGGGCGATGAGATGAAAGGCTGCTAGTTATGAGCGGACACCTTAAGGCTCTGGCGCGTCGGGAACACGGAACGTTATGTGACATATCAATATGAGTAAGGCTTTGTAGTTATATTTTACAAGAACAAATGTTTGTATATTGTCGGTAAATATGTTATAATTTGCAAAAAGGATATATTTGGATATGCAAAGGAGGATATGTTTATGGCAAAAAACAACGTAATTATGGTACAAGATATACCGATAACTGTCTCGTCAGATGATTTTAATGATTACATTTGTATTACTGATATGGCAGGTGCAAAATCAGAAAAGTCAAGAGCAGCTGATGTTATTCGTAATTGGCTTCGTAATAGGATTACACTTGAATTTTTAGGTACATGGGAACACATGTATAATTCTGATTTTAAAGTGTTCGAATTTGAACACTTTAAAAGTGAAGCTGGATTGCATACGTTTACTCCAAGCGTATCCGAATGGATTAATAAAACTAATGCTATTGGCTTAAAAGTAAGAAGAGGAAAGTACGGAGGTACATTTGCGCACAAAGATATTGCATTTGAATTTGCTTCAGCAATAAGTCCAGTATTTAAATTATATTTAATTAAAGAATTTCAACGTTTAAAAGATGAAGAAAATGATAGAAATAAATTAGAGTGGAATGCAAAGCGATTTTTATCAAAAGGTAATTATCTAATACAAACAGATGCAGTTAAAAATTACATTCTACCAAAAGGTAATTATAATACATATTTAGAATGGTTAGCATATGCTGATGAAGCGGACATATTAAATGTTGTATTATTTAAATGTACTGCAAAAGCGTGGCGGGATGCCAATCCTGAATTAGCAAAGAAAAATAATATCAGGGACTTTGCAACATTAAATGAATTAACAGTATTATCGAACTTAGAAACGCATAATGCCCAGATGATAAGAGAAGGTAAAGATAGAAAAACTAGATTCACAATATTAAGTGAAATTGCAAAATATCAACTAGGAGTATTAAAAGAGGCAGATGCAATGAAACGTTTATCGGATTCTCTTTCTTCTTAGTGGATTGGCAAATAAATCGAGTGATACAGCAAATAACAAAATGTTCCCGGACACCCCTTCACCAACCGAGGCGGCGGCTGTATTAGCCGAGCCAGAGGGTACCCCGGCATGAGCAGCCACCTGTAGGCTCTGGGGTGTCGGGAACACGGAACGTTAGGTGTCATATAAATATAAGCGGGCTCTGTAGTCCTATTAATTATATAATTAAAATATGTTGGCTTCATGGGTTCTTTTTTGTAAATCAAAAGCCTGCGATATATCCGTTTTTCTTTCTTCCGCTCCATCACCAATAGAGCATATTAAATCTGAAAGAAGAAAGGGTTATGCTACTTTAATGTTGAATATGTTACTTGATAAGATACAGGCTCAAGGATGTGAGAAGGTGCTAATAACTTGTGATGAAGATAACGTTGGTTCAGCTAGAACTATTGAGAAAAATAAAGGTGTTTTATATGATCAAGTTCCATTTGATGAAGTTATGACACGTAGATACTGGATTAATCTTACTAAACTATGCTAACAGTCGAACGCCAGATAACAAAATGTTCCCGGACCCCCTTCGCTAACCGAGTCACCGTCTTCATTAGCCGACCCGAAGGGTGCCCCGGCATGAGCAGTCGTCTGTAGGCTCAGAGGTGTCGTGAACACGAGACGTTATGTGCCATATCTTTATGAGTTGGATTTCTTTATATGTAAC
>CAYMLE010000271.1:0-2045 GCA_964391115.1 uncultured Herbinix sp.
AGCTCATCGCCCATATAATCTATCGTTAGCCTTTTATATTCTGAATACTGCTTTCGAATATCCTCCAGACTTCCATCCATCAGGATTTTCCCTTTTCCAATCAGAATAATCCTTTTTGTTAAGGACTCGATGTCCTGCATATCATGGGTAGTTAGTATTACTGTAGTTCCATACTTACGATTTTGTTCCAGTATAAAGTCCCTGACAGCAATTTTAGACACAGCATCCAGGCCAATCGTGGGTTCATCAAGAAAGATAATCCTTGGACTATGAAGTAACGATGCAGCAATCTCACAGCGCATTCTTTGACCCAAGGAAAGCTGTCTGGCAGGTGTTCGTATGATTTGTTCTAAATTAAGTAGATTGACTAGCTCATCGAGATTATTTTGATAGAGTTTATCCGGAATACGGTAAATATCACGGAGGAGCTCAAAGGAGTCGATGACTGGCACATCCCACCATAGTTGGGATCGTTGGCCAAATACCACACCAATTTCTTTGACATGAGCAGTCCGCTCCTTCCAGGGAATTCTTCCATGAATGCGGCAGCTTCCTCCATCCGGTGTCAGTATCCCACTTAACACCTTGATTGTACTGCTCTTACCTGCACCATTGGGACCGATGTACCCGACCATCTCCCCTTCTTCAATGGTAAAGGAAATGTCATCGAGTGCTTTGATCGCTTCATACTCCCTGTGAAACAGGGCTTTGAACGCTTCTGAAAAGCCGGCACTACGCCGGTTGACCTTAAAGGTCTTAGATAGGTGTTCCACTTGAATCATTTAATTTTCCCTCCTGGTAGTAATATTTTATCAATATCTTGCCAAGTAATAATGTACCGCTTGCGATACATCGTTTGTTTTATTCTAGTTAACATTCTGTAACACGCAGAACTTAAATATAATCCTATGTCGGTAATATGTCAACCTCTTCCAAAGATTTTTCAAGTATTAATGATTCCAAAAATTTTCAACTATAACCTCTTCCAAAGATTTTTCAAGTATTACTAGTAAAAGAATTATTTATGATTATGTATTGTATGATGTGTAAAGAACATTCGTTTTCTTATTTATATAAAAATATAACTTTGCCGTTTAAGTTATGGTGATTATTATTCTTGAGCATTTATTGCATCATTTCCATATATTCCTCTGCTGTTAGATTACACTGCTCCAGTGATAAATCACCATCCTTATAACAGATAACATTGATACATGCATTTTTCAGCCTTGTCTTACCGGACCCCATCTCTCCTGCCGTTAGGGCGGATACTACAGAATTAATGGCAGCCCCATGGGATATCATAATGATTTCTTCCTTCCGGAATTCCTCTGCCCGGTTTCTGATGCAGTCAAGAAGCCGCTTCTGTAGCAGATCCCAGGGTTCAATTCCTTCCTCTACTCCAAAGGTATCAAAGTATTTTCTCTTATCATAGGTTACTCCGGCAAGTGTACCAAAATCCCGTTCAATTAATCCTTCCTCTACGATAACTTCCTGAACCCCTATGGTATCCGCTATGATTTCTGCAGTTTTCTTAGCTCGGTTCAGGGGGCTCGTTAATATAGCTTTTATGTTTAATCCCTGTAACGCCTGTCCACACATTGCCGCTTGTTGCCTTCCAGTATTATTTAGAGGAATATCCTCCCTTCCCTGAAGCTTTCCTTCTAAATTCCAGTTGGTTTCTCCGTGTCTGATCAAGTATATTTTCATTTTCTTTCTCCTTGTATGTAGCTTACTCCACGCAACTGAGTAGATATTTTACAGTTATTATATATTAGATTATTATTGTACATTATTGTTTTCATGACTTCTAGTTATATATAATAACCGATTACTTCTTTGCAATCAAAATACCAGCAGATTTCGAAATTTCGATTGCACCTTCCTTATGTATTATATCCTTTAGATAGTCACAGAATTTCTCCTGATTCTCTGATATAAGCTCATACAGATTATTTATTCCCTGTAAAGATAGACAATATTGTAGTAATGGGTCCATCCCTGTTGATTGATGCTGAACCTTTGATGTAAATCTAATCTTATAT
>CAYMLE010000272.1:0-2039 GCA_964391115.1 uncultured Herbinix sp.
TAATGATTAGAACCACTGTAAAAGGAGAAAATATGAGGCTTAGAAATATCCGGGGCTCCAGGGAAATGGTTGCTGACAATGCATCTGTTATCAATGAGCCTGAGAAGTATAAAGGAAAATGGAGGAGCTTATTTGAAAATGATGCTCCGATCCATGTAGAAATAGGTATGGGAAAAGGCAGATTTATTATGGAACTGGCTGCGAAAAACCCAAGTATTAATTATATTGGTATCGAGAAGTACTCCAGTGTATTACTTAGAGCATTAGAAAAGAGAGAACAAACGGAGCTTCCTAATCTGTATTTTATTCGATATGATGCAGAATATATTAATGAAATCTTTGCAACTGAGGAAATAGATCGGGTATATCTGAATTTTTCCGATCCCTGGCCAAAGGATCGTCATGCCAAGAGAAGGCTCACCTCCAAGGAATTTCTGAAGAAATATGATCGATTCTTATCCTATGCGGGGGAAATCATATTTAAGACCGATAATCGAAGTCTATTTGATTTCTCGGTTGAAGAAGCAGGCATATCTGGATGGGATCTTCGGGAGGTAACCTATGATCTACATCATAGTGAATACTTAGTCGGGAATATCATGACCGAATATGAAGAGCGCTTTTCAGCAGAAGGAAACCCCATTCACAGACTGGTCGCCTCTCGAACACGTAAAACTACAAACTAGAAGAGTTTCGGTGTGCTATTTCATCTTCTTTACTAATAAAATGTAAAAAAGGAACATGGTGGTTCTGAGATGAAGAAAAACTGGAAATATAAGATGGCCAAAGCGACAGGAAGTAATTATAAGCTAAACAAAAAAGTGTTACAGCTGAAACGCTCCTGGGATGAAGTGGAAGGAATTCTCAACTCCTCCATGAAAAAGAAGAAAAGATAGATTGGACTTGTAAAATTAATTAGAACAGTGTATTATCACATAATATAGTAGGAATTAAGAGATACTATACAACAGATTAGATTTTAGGCTTATTTGAGGTCTAGAATAAAGAAATGGAGGAAACTATATGGCTTTTCAATTTACAGATGCTAATTTCCAAAAAGAAGCGTTAGAATCGGACATCCCTGTACTTGTTGACTTCTATGCAGACTGGTGCGGACCTTGCAAAATGATGGCTCCCATTGTAACAGAGCTTGCAGATGAATATAATGGAGTATTTAAAATAGGTAAAATAAATGTGGATGATAATCCAAAAACAGCGGAACAATACCGTGTAATGACAATTCCTACTATGATTGTTTTTAAAAACGGTGAAGCTGTAGATAAAGTTGTAGGCGCAGTACCTAAGAAAGCGTTACAGGATAAGTTGGATCCTCATAAGGCTTAATCTATAGCCAGAGCTTACAAGCATTAGCTTAATAACAAAGAAATATGAGGGCAGGTTTGAAAATCCTAGGATAGAAAGCCCTGGGATGGATAGCCTGCCCTCAATATAGAAAAAGTAGAATTGGGCAATTAAAGGTAGAAAATGGATAGAATTATATATTCAATTCAGTGAAAAGAACAATTGTTAAAAAAGTTTAAAAAAAGGCTTGCAATTTATTCTATAAGGTTATATAATAAATCTTGCGTTCGGAAAGCTGAACAAACACAAAAACCGAACAAGCAATAGTATAAGCGCCTCTAGCTCAGTTGGTAGAGCACCTGACTCTTAATCAGGGTGTCCAGGGTTCGAGCCCCTGGAGGCGCACTATAAAAGGTTCTAATTTTGCAGACATATGAGCTGTGGGGTTGGGGCTTTTTTCTTTGTATATTTACCCGTTCAATTGAAAACTTAAATTAGATTATTTATAAGTGGAATTCAAAGGAAATAAAATAGAATAATAGTATATTCTGAAAGTAAATATATCGATGATATAATATATACATATGGATATAATAAATAATGAACTAGATGCCATCATCGAGATAAGAAGTACTAAGTAAACTTATTCAAGTCCCGTCGACTGCAGTAAGATAAATGCGAATCAAACTTTTGGGTTTGGTTCTTTTTTGATAAAGAAACATATTCAGATGATGAGA
>CAYMLE010000273.1:0-2028 GCA_964391115.1 uncultured Herbinix sp.
GAGTGATGAAATCAATTGCATCTAAATTAAGCCTCTATAGTAAGGTTATTATAGTTGGAACAATGAATTACAGTGATTTAGACAGTAGCATAATACCGTTTTCATTTACGCCCTGTGATGAGATGTTTGAGAAGCTGTTTCTATCCTATCAATTTGAAACAGTTATTTTTGTAACCTCTAGACATATGCGGGCTGGTGGTAATAGTAGGGGAGAGCAGGATGATCTAAGAAGGGTATTACAACTGGCCTATCAAGAGAAATCAGAGCAAGTAATCTGCATCTCCTCAACAATTGTTTACGCCAATTATTCGACAATTGGTTCGGTAAGTGACATATCTAAATTGAAATCAGAAGGTCAGGATATAAAAAGTGAATCAGGCACTATAAGTGAAAAAGCCTCTCTTGGTTCGATGAATGAACTTAGTGACCCTGAGCCTGCAGATATAGGCGGTATTTTACTAGCTTCCAGTGAACAGCTATGTAAGTATTATAGGGTAAATCATAATCTGAATACAGTGATTCTCCGTGTGCCATATCTGTATGGAGACGAGGGCAGTGATCTAATTACAGAGGATCTACTTAGAGATTATATGGATAATAAGAGCATAACATTACCTGGAGAATCCGAGGATTATTGTGATTTTGTCAGCGAAGCAGATCTTTCAGATTTATTGCACCGTATGGTGGATGATCCATACTCCTTGGACAGTGGTGTAATGCATATTGGCAGCAATAGTCCATTTCAATTTAAAGTACTGGCTGAAGATATCAAGAAGCTTTTTCCCTCAGCCAGAGTAAGGCTTGCTCAAAAACGTGTCGAATATCCGGTACCAGTCATGGTAGAAACAGCCCGTCTTCAATATGACTGGATTACTTTGGATGACTTTTTTTCTACGTTTTCTGCGCGGCTTGAGAACTACATGGGTATTATACCAAAGAAAATACGCTGGTGGGACCGCGCTAGCAATTTTATTCGTAATCATCAGGTATTAATAAGGGGTATCGAACTGATCCTAGGATATGTAGTTGTGGAATTCCTTCATGGAATTACTAAAACTACTGCGCAATATCACTTTGTTGATTTTAGATTGTTATATATTGTGATATTTGGCGGGATCTATGGTATGCGTAGTGGTGTTTTTGCGGCAGTATTGGCAAGTACTTCCTACCTGACAGCTTATTTACAAGCTGATATAAACTGGGAGATACTATTTTATAATATAGAGAACTGGCTTCCATTGGTAGCGTATTTTATTGCTGGTGGTGTTATAGGACATAGTAAGGACATGAGCATTAACAAGGAATACCTAATGAAAAACCAACAGAATACACTGGAGGAAAGGTATCTATTCCTTTATGAGCTATATGACCAGACCTTGGCTAATAAGAATATCTTCAAAGAACAGATTATAGGATACCGTGACAGTTTCGGGCGGATCTATGATACGGTTCGTAAGCTGGAAAGTGTGGAACAGGAGGAGATATTCCTAAAGGCAACCCAGGTTCTTGAGGATATATTGGAATCAAAAAGCGTAGCTATCTACATGGTAGATCATTCGAATCAATATGCTAGATTGACAACCAGCTCCAATGCTATCATCGATAAAATAGATAAATCTTTGATGCTGGTCAATCATCCTGAGATGCTTGAGAAGCTTCATTGTAATGAAATTTGGTGTAACGTATCCTTAAATCGTAAGGATCCGATGTATTGTTCAGCGATAACTGATGAGGGTAAAATAGTTGCTTTAATAGTATTATGGGAGGCTGAGTTTACTCAGATGTCAGCATCCTATCTGAACCTATTTAAAGTGCTATCTGGTTTGATTGAAGCCTCTATTATTAGAGCGGTAAAGTATAATGCCCTTGTTGGGGGGACTAAATATTTGCCGGATACTCAAATCCTCAAAAGTAATGAGTTTACTCAGTTATTAAATATTAAAATTCTAATGATGGAAAATAATATTGCGAAATATAAGTTGCTGCGGGTGGATATGCTAGTCGAGGACCCCGTTTGGTTAAGTAATA
>CAYMLE010000274.1:0-2027 GCA_964391115.1 uncultured Herbinix sp.
AAACAAAATTCCAATCAATAAAACGCTCTTCAGGAAATGGCTCTCCACCAAAAAACTGTATGTATTCTATTCCATCCGGATAGACCTCTATTAATTTATCAATAATAGTTAAAATTTGCTCTACATCTACTTTATCTTGTCCTTGATTGTTTTTATAAGTACCTTGTTCCGCGATACAGTACCTACAGTTCATATTACAGTTATTCGTTATCAGCAAAACTAATTTTTTAAGCTTTTTTCTGGGTACTGTCGTGTATTCTGTAATACCTTTTTTAATACTATTGTCAACCGTCTTACAGAAGTTAAAGTTAACCAGATCAAAGTATATCAAACGATCCTCAAAATCTACTTTTCTGTAACTCATAAATTTATCCTTTCACAAATTGCTCCATCCATAAATTTAATGGTATAATCAAAATATCTTTGAACA
Source organism: uncultured Herbinix sp. (assembly GCA_964391115.1). GTDB lineage: Bacteria > Bacillota > Clostridia > Lachnospirales > Lachnospiraceae > Mobilitalea. Next base: position 431 of record CAYMLE010000274.1, read on the forward strand.
TTTGCATCATGAGAAACGATAAGAAAAAGTGTATTTTGGCGCATCTTCTTAAATGATTCCATTACTATCTCACATGATATTTTATCTAAAGCAGCGGTAGGCTCATCTGCAAACACTACCTTCGGTTTATGTAGTAATCCTCTGGCTATTGCAACTCTCTGACATTCTCCACCGGAAAGCTCTGTAACCAGCTTGTTTTCATATTGATCAATTGACAGTACTTTCATCCATTTTCTTGCCTCAGAAACATATTTAACATCGTTAACACCGACTAGGATGTTTTCAATTGTCGTAAGGTAAGGTATTAAAAAGTGTTTTTGAAAAATAAATCCAAATTGACTCTTGTTTATTTTACTCAACTCTTTGTCATCACATTTAAGACAATCCATACCATTATAAGTTAACTGTCCTGTAACATATTGCTTTTTCAGACCGGCTAATGAATACAAAAATGAGCTTTTACCGGAACCGGAGGGTCCAACAATACCCACAATTCCTGTTTGTGGTAATGAAATATTAATATTCTTTAGAGAAGCCGACTTCTTATCCTCATAGTAATTTAAATATAAATCCTTACACGTAAAGCTATTCATACAGCACTCCTTATCCTATTATTCACCCTCTATTAATGTGATTGCATCTACTTTTTTGATTATCGATGAAACCATTGCTGTAGCCAAGAAGACAATCAGTATAATCATAGTGAAAGGTTCAATTAAATAGTCAGCCCTAACGATAGTTAAATTTTGTCCCCACTGACCAAAAACTGTTAAATTTAAAATATATCCGATAAACAGACTGCTTATTACGCCAAAGAAAAATCCACTAAGTGCCATACTTATTATTTCATAGAAGCTTTTTCTTACGATATAAGATTTTCTGTATCCGATCGCTAAGAGAATACCAAACTCTCGTTTTCTCTGATTATAAAAAACATACAGCATAAACAACATAAGAAAACCAATGATAAGGTAGACAAATACGATCAATATAACCATACTTATATTCAATACACTTCCGTATTCGGTTATATCGTTTGCTTCTTCCTCATATGTATATAAGTCAAATAGAATTCCTTCCTTATCTAAATCAAAATCATATAAGTCCTTCGGGAAAAGATAACCACTTCTTATACTGGAATTCATTGATTTATAATAAGTATGATCACCAATGGAGATAATACCCTCACCGCTAATAATACCTACAATCGTATAATCACCAATAAGAGACTCATCATTGTCAACTTCTTTCCCTATCCGGTCGCCTATTTTTAACCCTTTATTTTGAGCAATCACTTCATGAATCACTATTTCATTTGAACCTACTTTAGGATAACTTCCGCCTTTTAATAATATCTCGTTATTCTTTTTTAGGAACTCTAGGCCATTGGGCGTGACAAAGAACGCATAAGTAGAGACTCTTCCTGTCGTACCCATTATAAATACCTTATCTATGTATGCATCATGAAGATCTCCATCCTCTTTCACTTGAAATGAAGCATCAATCGGAACTACAGCTGACATATTATGAAAGGGGAGAGCCCATGCAGAGTATACATTGTCTTGGATGGAGTAGATTACCATTTTTGTTATAATTA
>CAYMLE010000275.1:0-2026 GCA_964391115.1 uncultured Herbinix sp.
AAACTCTCTTACCTCATAATTTAGTTTCTTAATCTCATATTCTTGTTGCTTGATAATAACCTCAAAGGACTGATCTGTTCCAAGAGGAGTAACACCTTCCCAAACTTTATTCGCATCTAAGTTACTACTATAACCATGGAGCAGATTGAGCTCCTCTTCTTCGGTTCGAATGGTAACCACAGGAAAGGTCGTTTCTTCCATGGTTGTGATATTATTTATATCAAAAACAACCTCCTTAATATCTCGGCTGAAATAAAAGATGGAGGCTATAAAAACCGCAATTAAAATAATAATACGATATACTTGTTTTAGCACTTTAATTCCCTTCTTTTAATTTAGCATTTTCGATAAGGCTCTCCAAACTGGGGGATACCCCTAAAAATTTAATACAGTCTTTTATCTTTTGATCGTTACCACTGTTGTCCGAAACTCTATTTCTCCGCTTTACAGCCCTAATCAGAATGTTTTTCGGAGTATGCTCCATATCGATAAATTCCAATAGCTGAACACGGTATCCTAAGGTTTCTAAAAGCTCAGCTCTCAGAGCATCTGTAATAAGTGCAGACATTCTTTCCTTAATTATTCCATACTTTAATATCGGTTGTAACACATCATTATGAATCTGTTTATTAAGTTCATGCTGGCAACAGGGCACCGACAAAATAACCTTAGCGCCCCAATTTACAGCCTTAAACAAGGCATAATCCGTAGCGGTATCGCAAGCATGAAGAGTAACCACCATATCCACCTGCTCTGTCCCTTGATAAGAGGCAATATCCCCTTGTAGAAACTGGAGCTTATCATAACCATATTTCTTGCTTAGTTTATTACAATGTAAAATAACATCCTTCTTCAGATCCAGTCCTATGACATTAATCTGATATCCCTTCTGCAGCTTTAGATAATAATACATGGCAAAGGTAAGATAGGATTTGCCACAGCCAAAATCCAGTATGGTTAATTCCCTTCCTTTGTCCAGATATTGCAGAATATCTTCAATATACTCTAGAAAACGGTTAATCTGTCGAAACTTATCCGACTTTGCTTTTACCACCATACCTTCTGGTGTCATAACCCCTAAATCCACAAGAAATGGAAGTACATTTCCTTCTTCCAGTATATAGTTTTTCTTTTTATTATGGGAGTAGTCTACTCCTTCTATGTTCATTTCCATGTTAGTAATCCCAGTTTTATTCATGGAATCCTTATGTGGCTCCTGATTATTATGGTTTATATGTTCATCCTTATGATTATTATGCTCATTCTCCTTATGGTTTTCTTTCTTGTAATTTACGGTTGCTTTGCCTTTCTTACTGACAAGAACCGTTGCCTGGCCATTCCGAGTTTTAATCTCTGCCTGTCGAAATAGACCCTCAAACCATTCCGGTAACTTATTAAGCAATTCTTCTTTGGTATAGTTGCTGTGAAACACCTTTTCGCCTCGAAACTCAGAGGCTTGAAAGCACAGCTCGCCCTTTATCATAACCGGTCTGATCTTGATCTTCGTGACCAGGTCTTTATCAGTAGAATTACTAATGATTACGCTAATCATCGCCTCATTTATAGTTTCCGCGAATATATTTAAAATTTTATTATCCATATTGATCTCCAAACTACCAAATATCCAAATTAGTACCTTCGTTATTGAGTATACCATATTTTAGTTGATTGTAGTTATTTTTAGTTAATATCATACTATCCTATTGAATGATCGCTTACAATTCTTGCAAAGCTCTACATGTCTATTGCGGTATTATTTATACTAACCTTTATTTTAGCTTCTATTTGTTAATAGTACAATAAAATTATTATAAAATTAACCGATATCATGATTTTAACGATTTCACAATAAGATTATCTCTGCATATATTAGTAATAAAAAAGTTTAGGAGCAATAAAATGCAACGACTAACTAATGTGCGAAAAGCAGAAGGTGAAACGGTTAATAGAACCATGAAAAATAATGATACCAATGTTAATGCGCAGACAACAGGTACCCCTAATAGACGGATGACTAGCCCCGGCA
>CAYMLE010000276.1:0-1988 GCA_964391115.1 uncultured Herbinix sp.
TTCGTAAAAGAATCGATTACTTACATATTTAAGAAAATCGGAAAAAAAAAATTAATTAATACTCCTATTAAGTGCGATGGTAACTATTGTTACCATAATCCTATCGACGAACTTCATCTTACATAAGGTTAGTGAGAATAAGTTGATTTTGGAAGAGAAAGAAGCAATCGAGGTATACAATGACTTTGAAAATCAGGAAACCTTTGTCTATAACTCGAGCGGAGAGCTTCTACAAAAGTTGAATGATAATGCACTACCGGTATGGTATTCACAAAATTATTCGAGTGTTATATTAAGAAGTCAAACAAATAATAGTCTTTATTATGTGAATCAAGATAAAAAGATGTTGTTTAACTCAGAGGTGCATTCCATGGGTATCTCAGATGATGGAAAGCTGCTATATTCTGCGAATAACAGCGAAGGTAATCAGCTGAGGCTTTTAGACATCGAGAGCCAAGTGGAAAAGGTGATGGAAGAAGATGAGAATTTATATTATACCAGTGTAAGCATTTCTCCGGATGGACAATCCTATGCTTATTCGAAGGTACCTCATATGAATATTTATACGAAATGTGAAACCTTTATCAAAATCAATGGAGGAGAACCTACTTCTATGGGAGAGGGTACCGTTATATTTGTGATTTCAGATAATGGTAGTTACGTATATTTCGTTAAGGCTTTAGATACAGGAGAATTTGAATACTATGTAAAGGGTGATGGGGAACCGGTACTTCTTTCAAAGGAAATTCGCTCAAGTGCTTTTAATCAAGATTATTCAGAGATAATATTTACTGATTCACAAGGCACTTATCTTTGTTCAAAAGGGGAAGAAACCATTAAAGTGTCAGATATCGCATTAAGTGAAATAATCACACCAATAAAAGGTCCGAAAAAACTGCTGTCCGGTGTCGTTGTCTATCCAATAGTTTCTTTTAAAAATAATGTAATTGTTGGTCCGGATAATACACTACACTACATCGATGATAATTATCAAGCAAAGCCTCTAGATACCCTAATAAATGTTGCTAATATAACTATATCACAGGATTGCAATGAAATGATTTATATTAATGCGATGAGTGAGCTGACTAAAATAAAAGATTTGTCAGGAAAAAAGAAAAAAGTAATCCTTGCAAATAACGTAAAAGAATTTGCTGCTTCCAAAGATTTAAAGCAGTTATATTACTTGAAAGAAATGGACATCACAAAAGATAGTGATGAAGTACAACTTTTAATAAATCAACCTGAGCCAAAAGTTTCCCCACTCTACGAGCTTTATTATAAACGTGATAACAAAGAGCCTGTTATGATTTCCTCCCTTGTGAGCGTCTATCAATTAAATGCGATCGGCGATATAGCCTTCTTCCTAAAACTTGACGCTGGTTATAAATTTCACTTATATTCTAGCACAAAGGGTGGAGATGCAACATTAGTGGAAGGGTTTGATGCAGTTGACAGTCTTGAAAAATGGAATTATGGCATCGTTGTGAAAGAAAAAATAGATGACAGAGTCAATATATTCTATAATACAGGAAAGAAAGATTTCAAATTATTATTAGAGAATGTGATGGAATCAATAAGACGACTCAAATTAAAACAATTCAATAAATGAATCCTATAAAAGTAGCAATCTACTAAAATAATACTTGCAATTAATTGATGACAGAGTCAATATATTCTACATTACAGGAAAGAGGATTCCATCTGCCCAGACTGTGGAAGTCCCCTTTGCAGAAGAGTCTATATATATAAGATTTTCATCATCCTTAAATTCATCATACGCAAGGTAGCCTAGCTTATCTTCACTGTCATATTGACTCTCTTTATTCTCGCAACCTGTCATGAAACAAAAGGATATGATAAATATACTAATAAATAGTGTTTTATATGATTCATTTTTCATAATTATACCTTAACCTTTATATTTTTATTTTAGGTACATTAACAACTATCCTACTACCCTGGGTAATAAAGGCTTTTACCTTTGA
>CAYMLE010000277.1:0-1981 GCA_964391115.1 uncultured Herbinix sp.
TTCTCTTAATGTTGTATGTCAAATCCTCCTCTTTTCCTTCCACCTTCATAAATAGGTGATTTAAATGCTCATACAACTGAAAGGTTATATTGTCCTTATCTGCAAAAAGACTTAACCATTCTGCATAATCGTAATCTGAAGTCACTTGCCAATCGTCACTTCCCTGTGTGATAAGGATTGGAATATTGAGGCTATCGGCCAGTTTAGGAATGTCAATTTGATTTAAACTGTACCAATAATATGCTGGATAACCTAATATATTTTTATTGTCGCCTTCCTTTAACTGCTTGATTTCATCTACTTGATCCTGTACATAGGCCATAAGAGCTTCTGCTTGTTTCTCATCATATTCATCCGTTAAGGATAGCTGAAATCTCTGCTGATCGACCACGATATCCTCCAACCTTCTAGGACTACCAGCTAGAGAGATAATTCCTGATATCTCTTTGTGATCAACTGCTATTTTCGACGCCATCATTCCACCTAAACTATGGCCGATGATAACGATATGGTCCATATCTATCCGATCGCTATTGACCGCATAGGTTATTGCTTTCGATGCATCATTTAACGAATCCACCTCTATCGTGAAAGCTTCTGACTTTAATTCCTCGTAATCTAGAATACTTTCTCTATAGCGAATCGAGGCAATTCCCTGTCTAGCAAGACCATGTGCGATATCACGGAAGGGTTTATTAGGGCCAATCGTTTCATCCTGATCATGATTTCCACTGCCAGGGACCAGGATAGCAACCGGAGGTTTTGTTAGGCCTATCGGTAGAGTCAGGATTCCATCAATGGGATAGGGAGTTTCCTCCCCTACCGTAATACTAATTTCCTCAAATTCATCATTAACCTCAGGTATCATCTCCAATGGTGCATAGCTAAACCATAGTCCGATCATCTCTCCGGTTTTGTTATAGGTAAATGCGATATCTAGCCCATTATTTTCATATTCCAAAATAATATTAACGGTATTGACGTCCCCCGATTCTTTTTGCTTTTGTTCCAATACCCCAACGTATTGTCCGAGACTGGTAACAGTAGCCTCCCAGGCTACAACCAGATCATTTTGCTTCGTCTGTAACTTGACTAAGGGTGAAAACATATCATAGGTTTCTCCAAAATCACCTTCAACCATTTGTTTTGCCAGCTTCTCACTTGTGGAGATATAATCGATTTCAATGTTCTTTTCTTCAAAAGCTCCCATGGTATCCACCGGCTTTACAACAGTATTTCCTGACGCCTCTACATCAGCATCTGTTCCTTCTAACTCATTCGAATCGGTGTCCGTTTCTATATTAGTACTGTTCTCATTTTGATTCCCTAAATCCTTGTCCTGCTTATCACCAGAACAACTGGCAAGGAAAGCTGTAAATACCATTATAATAACCAAGCTAATAATTCGTTTCATACTAACCTCCTTATTCTTCTTAACTATGTATAAGATTGTGTAGAAGGGCCACCTTCCCTTTCATTCTATGGCCCACATGCCTTTGTCGAGACTCTTCATACTCCCCCATTCACCTTCTGATACGATTGTCAACCATCAAGAATGGTATACTGCTTTGGATTTGTAACTCGTGTTTTATGAATATTTTTGTTCGCATAGTTACGTTAACGATGTAAAGTTATGCAATATCATCATACCATAATAATTGATATTGAAAGTTACATATTTCTTACAATTTACAAAATCAACAAAACTAACTGTAAATTAATTGCATTCTTCCTTCTATGTACTCACTATACGCTCTCATTATTCTAAAATATGATATTTTTTCATGATACTTTTTCATGATACTTTTTCATAATACTTTTTTATGATATTTTTTTATGATATTTCTATATGACTTTTTAAATTACTTAAGAATTATTTATTTTATATGATTTTTTCAAGTCATTGTTCTTCCTACATTCTCATACTCTATGTACCGAAATATATTTATCATCAATTCCTCCCATGCATGAATAGCAACTA
>CAYMLE010000278.1:0-1978 GCA_964391115.1 uncultured Herbinix sp.
AATATTTTTTTCGAAGGAGTTTTCAGCATTGTTCAATCTCATTTCATTATATTTTCACATAAGGTTTACGTGGAAGGTCAACTATCCAACTAATATTCATAAATATAATATGGTGGTACAGACCGATATTTGGTCCATTCCACCACGATTGTAACGATTTAATGAAGATTATTAGTCCTGTAGCGACTGATAAATTGCTTCCACCAAATCATCTAATTCCTGTTCTCGATCTTCCCGTAGGGAGGATTTGATGTCAATCGGGGTTCCGATGAGCTCCATGTTTTTCATGTTATTTACCATCTCTGTAAGACCCTTTAATGCTGCAGATGCCCAGGTATGGTTACCGAGTAAGGAAACCTTTCGATTGCTAACATTTAAGACAGCAAGCTCTCTTATCAAAGAATCCATAGGGAAATATAACTGCATATTATAGGTAGGTGATGCGAATACCACATTACTGTATTTGAAGATGTCGGCTATGATGTAGGAGGGATGAGTCTTGGATACATCATACATTCTTATATCCTTAATCCCTCTCTGAGCCAATTTAGTAGCCAAAGAATTTACCACATTCTCCGTATTCCCATACATTGTACCGTATGCCAGAACAACACCTTTCTTCTCTGGCAGATAACGACTCCACTTGTCATATTTGTCGAGAATGTAAGGGATCATGTCATTGCGCCAGATATGGCCATGCAGGGAGCAAATCATATTAATTGGAAGACCCGATAGCTTTTTAAATAAAGCCTGAACCTGGAGGCCGTAACGACCGACGATGTTCGTATAGTATCGTCTAGCCTCATTAAGAAAATGATTATCGTATTCCAGCTCATCCGCAAATAGATTACCTGAAAATGCCCCAAAGGAGCCAAAGGCATCGGCAGAGAATAGAATTCCTTGGGAAACCTCATAGGTTACCATAACCTCTGGCCAATGTACCATAGGTGCCATGTAGAAGCGTAAGGTATGGTCACCTAGATTAATCTCCTGACCATCTTTTACCTCCAGACAATTGGAGGACATATCAAGACTATAATACTGATGAAAGAACTGGAAGGTCTTAGCATTGCCAATGACCTTGATATTCGGATATCGTCTTACAATCTCCTCTATGTTGGCACAATGATCCGGTTCCATATGATTTATAACGAGATAATCCAAGGGCCTGTCACCCAGAACATGCTTGATATTCTCCAGATATAGTGCGCTGATCGAGGAGTCAACCGTATCAAGTAAGGCTGTCTTCTCATCCTTAATCAGATAAGAGTTATAGGCAACTCCATCCGGAAGGGGAAACATATTCTCAAAACGCTCAATGCGTCGGTCACTTCCACCTACCCAAAAAATCTTTTTTGATATTTCATATACGTTATTTATGATAATAACCTCCTAGCTATATATTTATCTTAGATATATTATTTATAATAGAACTTGTCTAATATCCATTGTCTACGGTATGAATGAATTATGACATAGGAATAATTCTTACTAATAAAATCTCACCCTGTAAAATGATGATAAACGATTAAGGTAAAGTTGTAACATACAGTATATTCATGATACCCTGTTTATATGATGATATCATAAAGTTATTCATATTACAAAGGTAAATGACAATATATAGGTAAATAACTAACAAGATCAAGAGAGACCGATAGGATGCTTTTCCGTATAGCGGCAAAAGACTTGTTATCATAGAAGCGATCGGATTTATTCGATGCATTTGGAACGAAAAAGGCTGAAAAGCATTGACAGAGCTGGATTTATAAAATAGGATAGAACTAGAGCAAAATGTATAGCAATTGGTAATCATGAACTTGGGTACATTTACAGATACCTTTGGAAAATATGATTTACAGAAGCCTTATTAGACACCTTAACAGACACTCGCTTAGTTGAAAAACAGATGAAGGGGAATTTGAATGAGTAATATATGGCATGATATTAATCCGGATAGACTAAAACCTAACGATTT
>CAYMLE010000279.1:0-1974 GCA_964391115.1 uncultured Herbinix sp.
AAATTGCTGGGGCTTTGTTTATCAGTGAGAGTACTGTAAAAACACATGCAAGGAATATTTTTTCAAAATATGATGTAGGTAGTCGAGCAGAACTCATCAGCACCCTGCTGAAGAATCAAAGGGTTGAATGATACATAAAATCACATAAATATAGGGTTTAACTGGCCTCTCATACTAAAGTATGAGGGGCTTTTTTCTGCAAATTCATCCTTTCGAACGATGCTTTTTGAGGCATCCTTCCCTAAAATTTATACTAGAGGAGGGCTGGTGCAAATGAAATTAGGCTCTTCGCTATTTTGTGTGGGTAAGAACAAAAATTAGTGTCAGACAATATGTGTTATTCTATACCGCACTTTAGCTAAATCCTTGGTAGATACATAATCCATAAATTGATTGTTTTTAAGGGAATAAGAAACCCTCCCCCCACCCCCTTAACCTTTTTTAGCTGGGCTCCGATGGTATATTTAGGGTAAGGAAGTCATCGATGTATTTTACATAAATGCATTATCCAAAGGCAAACGGAAGGTCAAATGACAACTTGCCACAAGAGAGATAAACAATAGTAATCAGATTGTTAATGTTCCTGTAGCCCCTGGCTTTCCTCTTTGCTGATTGAATAAGACCGTTAATAGCTTCAAGCACACCGTTGTTTATATGTGTACTGATGTAGTTGATAACCCCTTCCCAATGGTCTTTTATAGTGTAAGCAAAGGATATCATAGGCTCTAATTTTGAATGCGTCGCCCAAAAGTACCAACGCTTCAGGTATTGCTCCGCAATCTCTTTGCTCTTAATATCCCAGAACTCTTGAAATGAGAGCTTCATATTATAGGCTCTGGCTGTCTTTAAATTCATATTTACAAGGGATGACAGTTTTTTTCTTTGAGTTTCATGAAGGTTACTAGGATTTTTAAGCCATATATATCTTGTTGATTTTAGATTGCTATTTTCTTTCTGCTCTATACGCCTTACCTGATCCACAGCCTCATTTAACAATTTCATTACATGGAACTTATCAAAAGTTATATTGGCTTCTGGCAAACAATTGGTTACGCCCTTTATGTAGGCTGGTGACATATCACAACTAACATCCTTGATATTATCAGGACTTCCATTGTGGTTGATAAGATCTTGCGTGAACCTAGTAACTGTAGATGCATCTTTACCTTCCGTTGCATACAGAACCTTAGATTGCTCTAGATCAACGAAGACTGATATATAGTTGTGTCCACGCTTACTGGAAGTTTCATCAATGCCCACTTGCTCCACACTGCTATAATCTTCTTTTGCTCGGGCTTCATCAACGTAGTAGTGGATGATTCTCCATATACGGGTATCATGTTCGCCGACTAATTCTCCTATTGGTTTGACTGGCATATGTGTAGCCAACTCCATTACTAATGCTTCAAACAATAATGTGAACCCACTACCAGGGCGAGCCCAAGGAACTTCTACTTGTCTGATGTGACCGCAATCTCCGCACATTACTCGTGGAACGTTGCAATGTATATAGGTCCTATGTTGAAAGAAATTCAAGTGTCTCCAGGTACGCTCTTTTGTATCATGAATGCCTGATTCCTGTTGACAGCTTGGGCAAGGGAGTAAACTTCCTGTTACATGGGATATGTAAATATCCAGTTGACCTTCTTTCGGTTCAAACTTAACTTCATCTAATTTCCATGGTTGTTGTATGCCCAGAGCTTGAGCAAATAGTTGTACATTATCAAACATGATCTATAGTTCCTTTCTATCAAATGTGTTAGGTAAATTATACCTTAAATTGATAGATTCTATAACCAAGAGCTAGTGATTAAACCTGTTTTACCCACACAAAATAGCGAGGAGGCAATGTTTTGAGTATATCTGTAATCAGTCATTATATTATAGGATTACTAAGCCAAATGAATTTTGAAAAATTACTATCGGGATTATACCGTAAGAATTTTTGCTGTAATAATAATGTCTTTATTAAAT
>CAYMLE010000280.1:0-1972 GCA_964391115.1 uncultured Herbinix sp.
CAGCTCTTAACGAGTTGATTCCTTACCAGAAGAAAGACTTCAAGGGCATCTACGAAGTAATGGAAGGAAGACCGGTTACCATACGTTTCCTGGATCCCCCGTTACATGAGTTCGTACCTACCGATCCTGAAGATATCGCTGATTTAGCGAAGGATATGGGTCTTACCGTAGAAGAAGTTAAAGCTACCTGTGATTCCTTACACGAGTTTAATCCGATGATGGGCCACAGAGGTTGCCGTCTTGCGGTTACCTATCCGGAGATTGCTAGAATGCAGACCAGAGCAGTTATGGAAGCAGCAATTGAAGTTAAGCAGGACAAGGGCTTTGATATCGTTCCTGAAATCATGATTCCTCTTGTTGGAGAAAAACGCGAGTTAAAATATGTTAAGGATGTTGTTGTAGAGACAGCAGAAGCTGTTATTGCAGAAAAAGGCGTTAAGATCGAGTATCATATTGGTACTATGATTGAGATTCCTCGTGCAGCACTCCTTGCTGATGAGATTGCTGAAGAAGCAGACTTCTTCTCCTTCGGTACCAATGACTTAACTCAGATGACCTTTGGTTTCTCTCGTGATGATGCAGGTAAGTTCTTGGATGCATACTACAAGACCAAGATCTATGAGTCCGATCCATTTGCAAGACTGGATCAGGAAGGTGTTGGCCAGTTAGTGAAGATAGCATCTGAAAAGGGCCGTTCTTCTAAACCTAACTTAAAGCTTGGTATCTGTGGTGAGCATGGTGGAGATCCTTCTACCGTAGAGTTCTGCCATAAGATTGGATTGAACTATGTATCCTGTTCACCGTTCCGCGTGCCGATCGCAAGACTGGCAGCAGCACAGGCAGTATTAAATAACTAGATTTCGTTGAGATTTCAACGTTTTTCAGTTGTTTGACTTGAGTAGACTGTGTTAAATAACGAATAAGAAAAAAATATATATATTAACACCCTATCATTGAAAAGTGGTAGGGTGTTTTTGAATGTTATTTAATGTAATACTCAATTAACCAGTTATTAATAATTTGATAAATTGTAATTGTTCGATAGAAAGGCTAGTTGTTATGATTTGACATGAAGTTATTTCCAATATATAATGATAAAAAAAGGAGTATTTTAATGTATACGGGAATGTTCTGGGTGAAAAATTTCAGTCGTAAGCTCCATGCAATTCTTTAATAAAATTATTTGAATGTATGGAGCGTTATTATAGGTACAAGAAAAATAATCTAATATAGAAGAATTGCATTTTAGTATAAGTTCAATAATCTTATAATTAAAGGAGCAATTCCAAATGCAAATAGAAATTAAGTTAGTAGATAATACAAATAGTTTTATAATTAAAAATATGTATCCATTATATTTACATGATATCTCGGGAATTCATGGTATTCTACCCAATGAATATGGAATATTTGAGGAAGAGCCAGTTCGTACGCTTGCAGAACAATATGATATTCAACATGCATGGTTTGAAAATCCTAATTTATTATATCCATATTTGATTATGGTAGATAATATTCCAGCTGGCTTCTGCCTTGTCGGAAGTGGTAGATATGTACCTCAAGATGTAGATTATTACATATATGAAACATTTTTTTTAAGTACATTCAGAGGAAAGAATATTTCCTATCAAGCATTAATTGAAATCTTTCAAAAACATCATGGCAAATGGATGTTATTTACACATTCAACAGAGAATAATAATTGTGCGAAAGCCTTTTGGCATAAAACAATCGGTAGCTATACAGATAACGAATATACAACCGAAGAGAAGTTAATTGATGGAATGCCAAAATTAGTGTTTCAATTTGATAATTAACCCTGTTACTTAATTGCAAAGTGAGCAGTATTTCGAAATTCAAGATTAAATGATAAAGGATTATCTGTACTTTATAAGAACAATGTAATCACTTGCAATATTACGATAATCTGCTATAATATAATTATAAAAGGCAATCGCCACAGGGTGGTTGA
>CAYMLE010000281.1:0-1965 GCA_964391115.1 uncultured Herbinix sp.
CATGTCTTATATAAAACCAAATAAAACCGAATTTACTGATGACCAGCTTTGCTTTCATTATGGATATTTCATTCATCTAATTGTGGATAGTTTGTGGTCTTACTTCATTTACAGGCCTACAAAAGTGAGGTTCAAAGAGATGTTTGAGAAGGATCCACTTTTTAGTTGGGAGTTAAAAAAAGATTGGCATGGGTTGGATGTAGAATATTTGCAGGAGAATAAAGACTGGGAAACATGGAAATTATTTAGTCAATCGTATTATGATTTGGATTGCTTGGAGTTTTATCCACAAGAAAACATACAGGAAAAATTAGAAGAAATCAAAAATAATTTTAAAGTGGAAGAGGAGTATACAAGACCAAATTTATACCTGCATAAATCAGAATTGGATTCATTTATAGAAGTTGTCACACATTTAATATTAGATATTTTGGAGCACATAAAGCTGATAGAAACAAAATATTCTATGACTGTGTTGGAGTATATAGAAGGCAAATATGATTTTTTCAAAAGTGAAACTGGTGATATTTTCAAGGCCGCAGACGAAGTTTTAATGGTATAAGGTTTATATGATTCTATCGCTTCTCAAAGCCTTCTTAATATATCTGTATTTTGACTATACAAATAGTTGATGTAGTAGTTGACGTTGGGGTGATGGTAAAGATGAAAGAGTTAGAGTTATACGCTGGAAAACGGATAACAGAGAAAAAGATGCGAGAGATCTTAAATATGGTGGATTATCATGAATACTACAGATATGTGCAGAGGCTGCTGGAGAATAATGTGATAGAGCCGATTTTGTCGTCTGGTTCCAATGGTATGAGTCCACCTCTTTATAAAAGATATCGCGTAAAGAAGGACGAGGAAACCTACGATGATATTTTGCCTGAAATCCGATTGCTGCATTCTTCTTTTAATATAGAAGGCTACCTTAATCAACCAGCAAAGTATAGGGAGCATAGAGACTGGTTGATACGCTTGGACAGCTGGCTTAAAGAGAATCAAGAACAGTTGGAAACGGCAGTATCTATTAATGAGAGGTCTTTTCAAATCTTTCATCAGGAGAAGGCTCTACGGGAGAATAATGAGTTAGCTGGTATTCTTAATTTTAATATGGGTTTATCTAAGCAATTGAATTACTATGAAACACCTGAGCCATTCTTTACACATACCATAAAGCCGTATGATGAGAAAACAGGGGTTAATATACTAATCAGTGAAAATAAGGATACCTGGTACACCTTAAGAAAAATCATGAAACCTTCCAGTAGTAAACTATGTGGAATAGACTTTCATATTCTTCTATATGGCGAGGGAAAGAAGATTAACCGTAAGTATGATACACTTACAGACTTTGATAAAATAGCCCTGGACGGTTTAAACTGCAGATATTATTATATAGGCGATATAGATTATGAAGGTATTGGTATTTTTAATGAGCTTATGGAATTAAATCCGGAATTACACATTGAACTGATGACTCCTTTATACCGGATTATGCTGGAGAAGTCTAGAGGAATTACTCTGCCCATTACAAAAGATAAGCAGATAGAAAGTGATTTAGAAGGTTTTCTCGCTGGTTTTGAGCCTCAATACAAGAATTTGATTGTTGAGCTACTTCATGATCGGAGATATATTCCGCAGGAAATACTGAACTATTGTGACTTTTTAAAGATGTTAGAGGTTAGAGAAGATGAATGAGTTTTTGGACAAGTTTGAAAAGAGAATGGAATGGCTGGGAGCAGCGAACTCCATTATTAATAGAAAAGGCAGGAATACCGCCATTGAAGAGCTGTTCGGTGAGAATCAGCTAACGGGGATTATAATATCTGTCCTTCTGTTTATAATGGAAAAAACATTGGAAGAAAACAATGAATGCGACATGATTGCTATCGAAGGCTTCTTAAGGGAATTACTGTACACCTACTATACAGACAGTTTAACCCAGCAACAAATACATGAAAT
>CAYMLE010000282.1:0-1946 GCA_964391115.1 uncultured Herbinix sp.
TAATAATCATAAATTCGACAGGAACTGTTTACTTTTCTTACCATGCAGAGTATAATAGTGACGGATTTGCACGAATGATGAAAGACGAAATGCACGCAATATCAAAGAAATTTAAAACTGCGTGTGCTGACATACGAAGATAAAATAAGAAATACCGTTTGACATAATATTGCCCTATGAAAATGTCTTTGCTTGATTTCTAATCTGGGTTTTTGCAACAATCGGTAAGATGAGGTATCGTTATGATCAAAAGAATTGTAGATCACAAACTTAGAATAAGAAGATTATTTCTGTTAATGTATGATGTAGCAATCATTATCGTATCTAGCGTGATGGGGCTACTGCTACGTTTTGACCTTTCTCCTTCGAGAATCGATCAGAGCTTTCTTGAATCTATGTGGAATTATCTACCGATTAATCTTGTCGTTACAACATTAATATTCTATCTATTCAAGCTTTATCATAGCTTATGGCGATATGCTGGAATTATTGAGATGCAGAATATATTCTCAGCCTGTGTTGCTTCTTCTATATTACATTATCTAGGTCTTAAGTTATTTGGTTATGAAATACCAAGAAGTTATCCATTTCTATATGGAGGGACATTGTTTGCATTAATCTTTGCAAGCCGTTTCCTATACCGTTTTATTCGACTAATTCTCAGAAAAGAAAGAAGTAGTATTGAATCCAAGAGAGTTATGATCATCGGTGGTGGTAATGCTGCCAATGTAATTATTAGAGAAATAAAAACCAGTGAACATATACATAGTAAACAAATCAAGTGTATTATTGATGATGCACCCGAAAAGCAGGGGAGCTACATACAAGGAATTAAGGTGGTTGGCACTAGAGAGGATATCATTGAATCTGCCAATCTTTATCATATTGATGAAATCATTATAGCCATGCCTTCGGTATCGAGGAAACTAATAAGTGAGATCGTTACCATCTGTCAGGAGACGAATTGTGAACTTAAGATACTCCCAGGTATCTATCAATTCATGAACGGTGAAATAAGTATTAATAAACTACGAAAAGTCGAAGTTGAGGATTTGCTAGGTAGAGACCCGATCAGTGTGAATCTGAATTCTATCATGGGATATATAAAGGACAAGGTTATTCTCGTAACTGGTGGAGGAGGCTCCATTGGTAGTGAGTTATGCCGACAGTTGGCTGCTCATGAACCAAAGCAATTGATCATACTAGACATCTATGAAAATAATGCATATGAGATTCAACAGGAATTATTAAAGAAGTTTCCTGATCTGGACCTTGTGGTACTAATTGGATCTGTTCGTAATTCCTCTCGAATGAACTGGGTGTTTGAACATTATCGTCCGAATATCGTATATCATGCAGCAGCACATAAGCATGTACCGTTGATGGAAGTAAGCCCGAACGAAGCGGTTAAGAATAATGTTATAGGAACCCTACGAACGGTGCAAGCTGCAGACAAGTACGGAGTCGAGCGATTTGTCATGATCTCCACCGATAAAGCGGTAAATCCTACAAATGTTATGGGTGCGACTAAGCGAATCTGTGAAATGATTATACAAACCTATAATAATCGTTCTAAAACAGAATTTGTTGCTGTTCGATTCGGGAATGTACTTGGTTCCAACGGAAGTGTCATACCATTATTTAAAAAGCAGATCGTAGCTGGTGGCCCTGTTACGGTTACTCATCCAGATATCATACGGTACTTTATGACGATTCCGGAAGCTGTAACACTGGTACTACAAGCTGGTGCTTATGCTAAAGGTGGCGAAATCTTCGTTCTAGATATGGGTGAGCCGGTTAAAATTCTGGATTTAGCAGAGAATTTAATCCGTTTATCTGGTTATAAGCCATATGATGATATCGATATCGAATTTACCGGTCTTCGTCCAGGTGAGAAGTTGTTTGAAGAGCTTCTGATGTCAGAAGAAGGATTGTTAGATACAGAT
>CAYMLE010000283.1:0-1917 GCA_964391115.1 uncultured Herbinix sp.
AAAGATTGCACCAAGTCTACTCTTCTCAGGTGATTCATGTGGGAAGACTGAAGAAGCGTTAGTGTTCTATACGGAGATATTTGCCGACTCCGTAATAGACTTTATCAGCGAATATAAGCCAGGTGAAGCAGCGACACCCAAAGCAAAGATCAACTATGCTGCTTTTAAGCTTGCTGGTATGAACTTTTCAGCAATGGATAATGGATATGAAGTCGATTTCAATTTTAATGAAGCATTTTCTCTAATTGTAAACTGTAAAGACCAGAAAGAGATTGATTACTTCTGGGATAGACTATCTGCCGTACCTGAAGCAGAACAATGTGGATGGGTAAAGGATAAATATGGAGTTTCATGGCAGATTGTTCCGGATAGCATGGATGAAATCTTAAGCAATGGAACAAAAGATGAAATTCAAAGAATTCAAAAGGAACTCTTAAAAATGAAAAAAATCGATATAGAGGCATTGGAAAAGGCTCGTTTCAATGGTTAACCCAGCCATAAATTGTTTATGTAAAAAGAAAAAGCGGCGAGGAGGATGCAAGGATGGTTAATGATACAGACATAAAGCACCTGCAGCGCTGTGTTGAATTAGCTAAAATGGCTCTGGAGAGAGGAGACCAGCCCTTTGGCTCAGTACTTGTCTCTGCCAGCGGAGAAGTGCTTTTTGAAGACCATAATCATATTGCAAGTGGTGATCATACCCAGCATCCAGAATTTGCTATAGCAAGGTGGGCAGCTGCCAACATGACAGCTGAAGAAAGAAGCAAGGCGACAGTATATACTTCAGGGGAACATTGTCCTATGTGCTCTGCTGCTCATGGCTGGGTAGGTTTGGGCAGGATAGTATATGCAAGTTCTTCAGAACAGCTGGTGCAATGGTTGAATGAATTGGGAGTTGAACCGACACGGGTTCGGAATCTGCCTATCCAAGATGTTATTCGAGATACTATAGTAGAAGGGCCTGTGCCAGAGCTGGCAGAACAAGTCCGACAGCTGCATCATCAGTATTACGCAAAAAAGTAATGTTAAATATAAATATTAATAGAGTATTTGTCATAGAGAAGGAGACACAATCATGGCCAAACATCGTATTTATACAATGAGTTTCGCAAAAGTTTACCCCCTTTATGTTGCAAAGGCGGAGAAAAAGGGCCGGACCAAGGAGGAAGTCGATGAAATAATCCGCTGGCTGACAGGCTACAGCCAGGATGAGTTAGAAGCCCAACTGGAAAAAGAGACAGACTTTGAGACCCTCTTTGCAGAAGCCCCTCTAATGAATCCTTTGCGGTCATTGATCAAGGGCGTAGTCTGTGGTGTCCGGGTAGAAGATATCCAGGAGCCAACTATGCAAGAAATTCGCTACTTGGACAAGCTGATCGATGAGCTTGCTAAGGGAAAGACTATGGACAAGATTTTGCGGAAAGGATAACATATAGTTTTTCAACTTGATATTTGATATTTTTAACTACCCTCGATATTAGTTCAGGAAGATATTGGGGGTGTTTTTATATTTTTTTGTTTTAAGAAACAAATACACTTTTTGAATATTGACTTGGGTCAATTATTTTTTATATAAGTCATGTTAGAATTTACTCACAAGATCAAAGACGAAAGGTCTTTAAGGAAAACAAGATATGAAAAAGACAACAATAATATTCCCAAAATTGACCTGGGTCAAGTAATTTTCTAGAAAGCGATGTTAGAATATAAACAGGATAATAGAAAGCAAAGTTGGAGGGGAGAATGTGTATGAAATCATATGGAATCTCCCAAAGGGTTTAAATAGAAATAAAGGAATGGGTGTGGAGATATGCAAAGATATATTTTAAGCAAGAAAAATGGAGTTATGTTGATAAGCGGCATTTTAATTGCAGTTGGGTTTCTAAGCAAGTGGACAATGGACAATATGGTCATCTT
>CAYMLE010000284.1:0-1917 GCA_964391115.1 uncultured Herbinix sp.
CACGCTGGACTTGAATTCCGCGCTGAATTGGTACTACACTGGCTTGTTTCTAATTAGTATCTATATTCCTTATTTGTTAATGCGTATAGTATAGCTATACAGGCCTATATATAGGGATATCCTCTTGTTGTAATGGAGAGGACTAGGCAGCTTTTGACATTATTAATATGGAAATGCGACGTTGTACAAATAAAACCTACTGTGGCTTTAACGATCATGCTTGCCATAGACTGAGCAAATTCCAGTCCATATAACAGTGCAAATTGCGATTATAACGATTTTATTTATAAGCCAAGTCCTGTTCTGGTATCCAGCATATCTAATAAACGGAATAGTGATATTATTTGATAGTAAGAACATCAATCCGAAAACCATGATCAAAGCACCAAAGCTAAGTGTGCGATTAATAAAATATGAAGGCTGTTCTAGAAACTCTAACCGGGCAATATTTTTAGCCGACGGAAAGCTGTCAAGCAAAGATATTACTACAGCACCAGCCAGAACTCCCCATGTTGCAATTCGTTTTAACTGCATTGCATATTCGTAATATATAACAGAAAGTACCTTACGCATAACTTTTTCCTCCCATGCAGTAAACATATGCATCTTCCAAGGTTGCTGAAACACATTCAGCATCGGGGAAATTCATGTTTTTATCCATTATGCGGACTGTCATGCCTCTGCTATCATATGTAGTGGAAATAATTACTGCTTGTTTTTGAATATCGATCAGCTGATTTCCATGGTCAATTATTAAAATTTTGATTTTATCTTCGACAAGTTTCATGAGATCAGCAGAAGCTCCGGCATAGAATAGTCGGCAATTCCTTAGCACAGCCAGTTCTTCACATACTTGATAAACATCTTCTATAATGTGAGTCGACAGTATAACCGTTTTATCATCTTTTGCAAACCGGGACAGGATACCACGAAACCTAACTCGCTTTTCTGGGTCAAGCCCTGCGGTAGGCTCATCTAAGATCAATATTTTTGGACTTCCAACCAGTGTTTGTGCAATTCCAACACGGCGCTTCATACCACCGGAAAGCTGCCCGATTTTTCTATTTGAAAACTCAAGCATTTCAACTTGCTACAGAGCATTATTTACTTCATTTTTGTCATAGATTCCTTTTATCTCCGCCATGTAATTCACAAAATCAAAGACAGATAGCGAAGGATACATTGTCAGTTCCTGAGGTAAATAGCCAATTCGCTTTCTGACTTCATCGCCTTGACTATGAACATCGTATCCACAAACCTTAATTGAGCCGCTGTCGGGCTTTAGTACTGTAACCAGTGCTTTCATTAAAGTGGTTTTTCCAGCTCCGTTATGTCCCAGTAATCCGAATACACCGTTTTTCACGTTAAAACAAACGTCATCCAATGCGACAACGCCATTTTTATAGCATTTTGTTATATTTTCTATTTCAATATTATACTATAAACCTCCATAAACTATATATGTTGTTTTATTGATGATGAAACGATATGATCAAGTATCACTAATTGTAGTGTGCTCTAGATTTGCTCAATAAGCCGGATATGAGTAAAAAGTATAAACGGCTTAACTTTCATCACTTGTAATTCTGATTCTAAATCTGTAAGATGCTTTTCCATAGCTACTCCATTCATTGATGCAATGTAGTTTTATAATATTAGATAAGCTACAAGCTATCAATATTTGCATACCATGGATTATTAAGAAAAAACTGAGTATGGCTTTAAGCTACTCACTCATACATGTACATAATTATACATTGGCTTATGCTTTGCATTAAGTATATAGATATATTTCAAGATATGGCATTGGTAAATATTTTTGGTTTTTACAATAATATTTGATATAATAATTAACAATTGATAGTCAAGTCCAAATTAGTGTGTAAATTACCTCGGTAGTTATTCGGTACCTAATCA
>CAYMLE010000285.1:0-1912 GCA_964391115.1 uncultured Herbinix sp.
TCTCCCCCACTCTTAATCAACATGGCTCCAAAGTTATTAAATACCTCCCTATCCTCTTCCGCTCCGGTAAAGGGAGGGCTGACTAAATCATTGTATGTTTGAATCATTAGTCCCGTATATTTTAATCCATACTTACGAGAGATTTCTAGAATATCGGGCCACCATATATTCTGATAAAAGCTAGCGATGTCTCTACCATATTGCTCTGTAATGATCTCATAAGATCCCATGGGAATTGGTGCTGGAAAATCATCAATAAAGAACATTGAGGAATTAATCACCGGATAGACACATATATCCTCTAACAAACTGTATGCCGCTGTTACAATTCCTCTCGTATCCTTATACTCGAATATATCACTATTATTTACAACGAATTTTCCTTTGCCATAGTCATGCTCCCACAAAATCGGTAACCTATCCTCTCCTGTGCTTACAATATGCTTTATACTATCCTCAGCCACATTCAAAGCAAGGTGCCTACCAGAGATAGCTTCTTCTCCAAAAGACAATCCCTTAGATCCAGGCATTAAGTTCGTTAAAAAAGTGAGTCCTTTAATATCACAATACAGTTCATTGCTATATTGAATGCCCAATTTGGGATAAATTGCCTGAAAAACAGGGGTAAATTCTGGGGCAATTGCCAGTAAAGCACGACCGCCATCTTTGACCCAGTTTGTAAAATACACATAATCTGTCTCCATTACCTCATAATTTTCAATGGCAAGCACGGCCGTAGCATACTGCTCCAGCTTAGGGAATTCCTCTGTAAATAGATCAATTTCATCATACTTAACATCCATAGACTTCAAAACATAGGCTATGGAATTCTTATTCTTTATACTAACTTTACTTTCTGAACTAAATAACAAAGCGGATTCCACCTTATCCTCTAGCTCCTCTGATATAACATGCTCTGGCAAAAATACCGCCTTTGTTAGGGAGTCCTGATATGAAACTCCAGCTCTTTCTATTAGAATTATGATACACAAAACCACTAAACACAGTAATGGGCCAAGAAGCCATAAAAACGTAACCTTTTTCATAAACAAATACCTTTCCGTATTATTTACAACACATTTTGCTATTGTTCTATAAAAAACTTTAGCTTTGTTCGCCCTTCTGCTGTCCAATTGATTCTCAACTTCTCAATCTGCATCAAGGTTTGCTGCATAAGCTTCTGATCTCTACTATCCACACTGAGTTGTATCGATTTAAGCCATACCAGTTCCTCATTTGGCCATTTCATTTGCAATATATTTGCAATCTCTCTGGCTTTTGTAAGCTCCTGTCGTTTCATATCATTATCTAATATTTCAAGATGAATCTGCTTTTTTTCGGGTTGCAGTTTAACTATCTCCGTCAGTATATCATTATATTGATCCCTGTAGCGCTTGTTCATCATTTCATCCAGCAAACCACTATCAAGGTATCTTTTCATGGCTTTAACATAATCCTCTATTCCCGGCTCATACATAGGATTGCTGCGGTAGGTTTTTATACATTGCTGAAGCTCCAGCTCGTATTCCCGTTGTAATTCCATAATGGTTGCAGTGGCATAATGGGTGACCTCCATATCATTATGAAATCGGGCCTGTTTCAGAAGCTCTAAGTATTGATTTGGATCTTTATGTAGAATATCCATCATGAGTTTACGACGTGTAGGTGAATCGTTGATCAAAAGGGCTTCTTCTAGAGGAACAACCACATTTGCATCTTCAATCTCTTCTACAAAATACTTATCATATATTTCTTCTCTCCGTCCAAAGCCTTCAAGAGAGCTTTCCCTCTTCCCTTCTCTATTTTTTATATAAACCATTTCTATACCGAGAGCACTGATGAGTCCAAACACTGGCACTAAGGTAATAATAAATATCATAGTTTCTGGTAAATTCGATTTATTCCGTATAAT
>CAYMLE010000286.1:0-1856 GCA_964391115.1 uncultured Herbinix sp.
CTAACACGGATGGGGTGTTGGGTGCGGCTACACGTTTGGAAAGACGGTAGTGTGCAGTCACCTGATTTCACAAAGAAAAGTGAATACATTAATTTTAATAGAGAGTAAAGATCTGCTTAATCTGTGTACTTCTTAGGGAATATTACTATAAACTTACTCTACTACGATATCAACGTTATCTTTTACCTTCTGCTTAAAATCTGCAATAGCCTGCCCTCTTGTTTTCTTACCTGCTGTATACTCACGTACTTGATCACGCCAGTAGCTGTTAATTGATATGTCGTACTGAGTTATATTCTTTCCATTAGCGAGCTTTGCAGCTTTGTCAAATACATCAAACATATTCTGATAACCGAGGAAATCGAGTTTGCCGACAGTTTTCTTCATAACAGTACCAGATGTTACAGTCTCCAATTTTCCATTATTACTAGCATAAGTACCATTAGCCCAGTAATACTGTAGACCAGTTCCGGAGCTGTCAAGGGTAATCCATTTAATAATGTCGCCTATCACCTCTTTATGTTCCGAATTCTTATTTGCAAAAATCCAAGAGCCACCCCAGAAAAATCCAATGGGAGGCTCGCATACAGCCCAATACCCATAGGTTCCTTCACCAATCTTATTACCACCAGAATTGCCCTGCATAACGTAGTTTATTAGCCATGATGGTCCGAAGAATCCGAAGATTTTCTTCTTGCCTGTACCCTTTATATCAGCATACCAATCATCTGTCCAGTCTTGTGTATCATTACTGTATCCGTTGTCTTTGAGTTGTTTTGCATAGTCAAGAAATGCCTCACGATTAGGATCTATATAAAGTTTGCCATTAACAACCCATGGCATTTCAGCGCTATTTTCTATAGAGTGCCAAATATCACCAGAACCAGATACGATACCATATCCTTTAGCTTTTAAATCAGCTGCTGCTTCAAAGAATTTATCCCAGCCCGGACCAATTTTATCTTTGATCGCTTCTGGTTCGTCTGTTCCCCAAACATTCTTTGCGATGGAACGACGATATATGAAAGCACCACCGGTTCCCTGATAACCAAGACCTACTATATTACCTTCAGGATTTGTGCCAATATCAATGACATACTGGGCGATATCAGCCTCTTTAGCAAGGTTATCAACATCGATCTCAAGCTCTTTATAAGGTACTGCATACTTAGCCGCATTGCCTTGAGAGTATTTCATCACTTGAGAACTTTCAATACAGTAAATATCAGGAGTATCTACACCACCTTTAGCAAGAAATTCATCTAGAATAAGATGAAAGTCACCATCCACTGTAGCGAAAGTGAACATCTTGATTTCATAAGGGAAGTCAGGATGGAGCTCTTTATACTTCATAACCATATTAGGTACTTCATCTGTCGCACTAAAAACATTAATTACTTTATCAGCAGGAGCATCTGTTATCGTTGCTACATTGTTATTTGTATCATCTTCAAATATTGTTGGAGCAATACTTGAGCTATTTGGGTTGTCGTTCACTGAGTTACATCCTGTTAATGCCATAACCATTAGGATCAGGCTAGTTAGAAATAGACCGGCAAATCGTTTCATTATTGATCCTCCTTAAGATTAAAGGTAAACCATAAATCAATACATAAACTTAACATTGAAACAAAACATCTAGCGATTCTCACTTGAATTATACCATAATTAACCATCTAATCAATAAAAACTGCATTGACATACTCAATAAAGCCAGAGACATTCTGGAAGCGTTAATCGAATGGAAGGCCCTTTTTGCCACTTTTAATTTTGGAAAAAACTGTTTTGTCATTTTATCATTGTGTTTTTAATGGAAATTTTTATGCTTTATAAAGAAAAAGAGGATATATCGACGA
>CAYMLE010000287.1:0-1829 GCA_964391115.1 uncultured Herbinix sp.
GATTTTATAGAATTCATTGCAGAAAGAGTAAAAGAAACACAAAAGGATTACTTAAGGTTATTAGGCGATTGATTTAAGTGATTGGAGAGAAACTATATGTCAAGGCAGCCCAAGCAAGTACATATCTATTTATATAGAAAAAACTCAGCTGGTGGTTATGAATTCGCAATTTTTCAAAGGGCAGATAATGAACTTTGGTGGCAGGGCATATGTGGCGGAGTGGAAAATAGCGAATCCATTGAAGAAGCAGCGAGAAGAGAATTATTTGAAGAAGCTGGGATTAATGATGATTTGCCCCTATACCCGCTAGAGACTAAGAGTTATTTGCCTGCATACATATTTCGTGAGCAGATTCAGGCGAAGTGGGGCAAAGATGTTGTTGTAATACCTATGTATTTTTTTGCTATGCCCTTTGATGGTGTTATAAAAATCTCTGATGAACATAAACAGTTCATGTGGCTATCATATGAGGAGGCTGAAAAACTCGTTTACTTTCATGATCAAAAGACAGCCCTCTGGGAGTTAAAAGAAAGATTGCTAAGAGGAAATCTGATTAGATGACTTAAAAACAGCCTTACTTCGGAACTTTCTCAACCTTGAATACGCCGTTATCTTGCACCTCTACATGATATAGCAGGTCAAAGCCTTCCTCGTACGAAGGTACAACAAGTCTTTTCTTTGCAGCGGCTATTGCCGGGACAGGAATACGTTCTTTCCCGGTTCTGCCTTCATTACGGCTAACTGCATCCTGAAAGCTGGTTTCAAAATAATAACCAATTAAAGGTATGCCTGCTTTTTGAGAAATCTCTATGTATTTTTTACGTTCTTCAACAGTTGTATTAGTATTGTCTATAACAAAAGATTGCTTGGCTTTCAAGCAGGCCTCAATAAAGATATCTTCTCTTCTTCTGGTTCGCAGCATATCCAGATTAATTCTTATATGGGTATTGTAAAAGTTTTGTTTAAAAAAGGTGCTTTTACCTGAGGCGGGAATCCCCGTAAACACAACAATCTCCATGAAAGCTTCCTTTCCTAGTATCTTGATAGCAAGTTAAATGCAAACTAAATTATAATATATGCTTGTGTTTAAATAAAAATTTCGTAACTAAAATTCATAATCGCATGGGCTATGGTTGGTGCAATTATATTATTATCTCTGGTATACAAATAAACCAGATAGATATGGATGATCATGGTAGTAATCAAGTGCTGCATGTCATATAAGATGAAGTCAACAAAGGACATATTTGCTCGGATCATTTGAAAGGGGACATGCATTAAGGAAAACATAATGCCTACAAGAACAATGCCTATCCACTTATTCTTTATAAGTCCGAATATTCTAGTCTGTAGATATCCGCGAAAGACTACCTCTTCAACAAAGGCTATGCAAACAAGGTAATAGAGGAATATCCATATCCAGTCTGTTATATTAGGGTTTAGCGTTTTGCCACTCCTAATGGGGCCCATAGCATTCATAACTGAAAACGGAATGGATCCTATAATACCCAAAAGTATGGATTTCCATGACTTGGTTTTCTTAAGACCAATTGTATCTAAGCTCTGCCTTCTGAATAAGATTATTAAAAATATTGGCAAAAGGCTGACTACGACGTTAGGAATATAAAACACAAATCGGAAAAAGGTCTTACTACTGAAGTATACGGACAAGCTTTGATATATATTCGTTTTGAATACCAACATGCCAAACAGGAATATGATTATCATGTAGTAAGCGAAAAATAGAATGCTGAAGACTCCATCCTTTTTGTCCACTGTTTTGATTACATCTTCCTCAAAAAAGATCTGCGATGCCTTTTTCACACAAC
>CAYMLE010000288.1:0-1823 GCA_964391115.1 uncultured Herbinix sp.
TGAGACAAACTTAATAGTGAAAGCACTACTTAGGATATTTTCTGAAGAAATTTAGAAGATATCCTCTTTTTTGCGTTATGGAAGATTAGCAAAAGAAATTAAATTATTCAAAGCAAAAAGATATAAGTAGATATAAAGCAATAAAAAATTTAAAAAAAAAGAGAATTATTATCTATTTTTTACATTGTAAAAATAAACAGACTGGAATATTATTGAATTTTGTGATAAGTATTTATTGGAGGCGAAAGAGTAATGGATAGAATAAAACCCAAGTTGTTTTCTGTAATGAAATCCTATACTAAGGAGCAATTTATTAAGGATGTTATTGCAGGTATAATAGTAGCAATTGTAGCAATGCCCTTTGCTATAGCATTTGCATTGGTCTCGGGGGTAACACCGGAGAAAGGTTTATATACTGCGATTATATCAGGATTTATAGTATCCTTTTTAGGTGGAAGCCGTGTTCAGATTTCAGGTCCCAGTGCAGCATCGGCAACGATAGTTGCTGGTATAGTCGCTAGAAATGGTATCGAGGGTCTGGCTATAGCTACTCTAATGGCTGGTGTACTTCTTATTATTATGGGTTTATTAAAATTTGGAAGACTGCTCAGGTTTATTCCTTATACCTTAACTACAGGCTTTACATCCGGAGCAGCATTAATTATATTTATTGGGCAGTTAAAGGATTTCTTTGGAATCACATACCAGGAAAAACCAACTGATACATTTGATAAGTTGAAGGTTTTATTTAACCATTTTGGTAATATCAATATACAAGCATTTATTATTGGTGCTATATCATTGGCAATTCTTATGATATGGCCAAGGATTAACCGCAAGATACCAGGGTCTTTGATTGCAGTAATAGTCGCAGCGGCTGCTGTGAAGCTTCTTAACTTAGAGGTTAATACAATTGGTTCATTATATGAGATATCATCTAAGCTGCCGGTTATTGATATACCGTCAATTAAGTTTAGTTCCATTAGATTGTTGATGCCGGACGCATTTACAATAGCCATTCTTGTTTCAATAGAATCCTTGTTATCCTGCGTTGTGTCAGATGGAATGATTGGAAGCAAGCATCGTTCAAATATGGAGCTGGTGGCTCAAGGCACCGGCAATATATTTTCAAGTCTTTTCGGAGGTATTCCGGCTACAGGAGCTATAGCAAGAACTGCTGCAAATATTAAAAATGGTGGACGAACCCCCATTGCAGGAATGGTTCATGCAATTGTTTTATTTTTAGTACTAGTTGCCTTAATGCCTTATGCAGCTCTCATTCCCATGCCAACCATAGCTGCCATTCTTTTTGTTGTAGCATATAATATGAGTGAGTGGAGAGCGTTTAGTGAGCTTCTAAAATCCTCTCCGAAGAGTGATATATTAGTTCTGGTTATATCCTTTGTATTAACCGTAGTATTTGATCTGGTTGTGGCTATAGAAGCTGGTGTAATTATGGCAGCAATTTTATTTATGAAGAGAATGGCTGATGTTGCCGATGTCCAGGGGTGGAAATATTCTGATGATGACTCTGGCGACGAATATCCTAATGATCTCGAACATATCAGATATAAAAAAGTTCCAAAACATACAGTTGTATATGAGATAAATGGACCGATGTTCTTTGGAGCAGCTGATAAGATAATGAATATATCCTTAGAAACAGGTGTCAGGGTTGTTATATTAAGAATGCGAAGTATGCCGGCGATGGATATTAGTGCCCTTCAATCACTGCAAAAGGTGTTGAAAGCATGTAGGAAGAAGGATATTCAGCTGATACTTTCACATGTACAGGAGCAACCCTTAAAGGTTATGCAAAAAGC
>CAYMLE010000289.1:0-1814 GCA_964391115.1 uncultured Herbinix sp.
GATCAAACACAAAATAAAGATTTTCTGTTAAAACTGGTTTTAAAGAGCTTGAAAACAGATTATGAGAATGTTGAATCAGCAAAGCAACAGCGAATCGTGAATAAAGCTAGCCACGCCGTGAATGTATATCGTCAGGGTGTGAATTTGATGTACTACTCAACACCAGAATTAATCTCAAATACCTTAGGAATCGTTATCTATGCAACCACCATAACCATAATTGACATACGAATTCTTTTCGTCATTTTGATTATGGCTTTTTTCGGAGTATTGATGGAACGTCATGCCAGAGCCGTTGATTTATCCTATAAAGAAGAACAATTCTGTATCTGGGGGCGTTTTTATTATTTAAAGAAACAAGCTATGGCACTAGAAGGCGGTAAAGATATACGGATTTATCGTATGAAAAACTGGTTTTTTGAAGCTTTTATGAAACTAGTTGAAAGAAATAAAAAGATTGCAATAGCGAAAAGAAAAGGTTGGTTCTATGTTTCTGTCACGGAGATTATAATGAGTCTGGTGCGGGATCTTATTGCCTATGGAATTCTTGTTCAAGAAGTAATGAACGGTCGGTTAGGCCTTGCAGAATTTATATTTTGTCTCGGTATCGTATCAGGTATATCAAGGTGGATCAGAAGTCTTCGAGCAAGCTGGTCGGATCTACTGAATGGTAATATAATGGTTAGTGATTATCGTATTATGCAAGATTATCCGGACCGTTTCTTAAGAGAAGAGGGGATCGGTATTTCAGACAAGAGTAAATATCCTCCTAAAATAGAATTTCGTAATGTTTCTTTCAAATATGGAGAAGCGGATGACAATATATTAAACGATATTAATCTTACGATTCATCCAGGTGAGAACATAGCCTTGGTTGGTCATAACGGAGCAGGAAAAACCACCCTCGTGAAGCTTCTGTGTGGCCTCTATCATCCGACCGCTGGAGAGATACTGATTGATGGACATTCTATTAATGAATTCAATCTGGAGGAGTATCACAAGCTTTTAAGTACCATTTTCCAAGAACCATATATATTACCACTATCGATTGCTTCTAATGTATCCTGTGTAAGCGAAGAGCTTACGGATTATACAAAGGTAAGAAATTGCCTAGAAAAATCAGGTCTTCTTCCTAATGTGGATCAAATGAAGGAGAAGGAAAGAACCTATCTAACCCAGACATTTCGTAATGATGGAGTAGAACTATCTGGGGGAATGTTGCAAAAACTAATGCTGGCCAGAGCTATGTATAAGGATGCACCGATCCTTATACTCGACGAGCCAACCGCTGCTCTTGATCCAATTGCGGAAAGCGACATGTATGAAGAATATGAAAAGACAACAAATAATAAATCCTCCATATTCATTTCACATCGTTTAGCTAGTACAAAATTCTGTGATCGAATCATCTTCTTAGAACATGGACAGATATTAGAAGAGGGTACCCATGAGGAACTCATGAACATGAATAAAAGATATGCCGAGATCTTTCAAGTGCAAAGTCAGTACTATAAGAATGAGGAGGTTACCGATGAAAACACACTTTATTCAGGATGTTAAGAATAATGTTCGAATGATACATAAAATGGTACCTTCCTATATTCCAATTATCTTTGTTCGAAGCTTAATTAATTCGCTTCTTCCCTTTATTGGAATCATTATGAGTGCTAGGATATTAGACCAGCTATCAAGTAGCGAGGAAGTTTCTCTAATAATGAAAAATGTTTTGATTATGGTTGGAAGTGTATTTATTCTAAGCATGATTGCTCAAGTCTTACAGTTTTCCAGGGCACTTGGTATGCAGATTGTTTCCG
>CAYMLE010000290.1:0-1804 GCA_964391115.1 uncultured Herbinix sp.
AAGCTCAGATTCAAAAACCGGATGGGTTGTATATCGAAGAAAAGAAAGCAGGAGATCTTTTTTTTCTCAATTATATCAGCTGTCAGGAATTTGACAGAAACACCATTGACCAGATTAAGGACAAATTGCACCAATATATTGCTGATACCGTATCAGAAATTATTCTGGAGGATATGCAGTCTCAAATGGTGGAAAAAATTATTCAGGATGAATATTTTTATTTGAGTAAGAAAGAAAGAAACAAGATACTTAGAGATGCTATGGCGATCATGTGGGGAGGTAATCCTATCGTGCGCTCCGAGGTTATCCGCAGCAGATGGCGGAGCAGGGTATGGAAGAGAGTGATGGAGCATCTCGAAAATAATGATGAGCTGGTTTTGGAAGGGTTTATTCGTTTTCGAATGAAGGACTTCGTTCGGGAACTTGAAGATGCTGTAGACAGGGCAGTAGATGATTTGTTGATAGAAAAGGAGTATACGGAATTTATCAAGCTGCTTCAATACTTTGTGGAGATCCAGGAACCTAAGGTAGAGGAGGTTCATGTCCTCTTGGGTGAGGAGATAACCGACAAAGAGATCAGCTATGATGACTTGCTCATTAGTTCACTAATAACCATAGCACCTAAGAGGATAACTATTCACCAATACGACAAGATAAAAAACATTGAGCTTTTGAATACTATCAACAATGTCTTTAGCGGCAAGGTTATAATGTCAAAGGAGAGTATTCAGCCACAGAAGTAGAGTTGGTTACAGGTATTCAATAAGATATGAAAACAATGCATCGGAGAAAAGAAAGCCGACTCCGGTGCTTATTTTTATAGTGCATTTTACATATTTTGCGTCTTTCCATTCACCAGTACATGTATTAAAATGATACAATGGTTGAGAATATTTATATTTGGGGGGAGCATATTTGTTTGATATAGCAATAATGGCGGTGGTTGGAGGCTTGATTGGGTGGTTTACAAATTATTTGGCTATAAAGCTGCTCTTCCGACCCTTTTTGCCCTGGCGGCTGCCGCTGACAAAAATAGAAATACAAGGACTGATCCCAAAGAGAAGGGATGAAATTGCTGCCAGTATTGGTGCTACTGTGGAGAACGAACTTATCGATGTAAAAGACTTGATCAACAGGTTGATTGAAGGCGATAACAAGCAGCAGCTAATCTTTACTATACGGACAAAGATTATGTCTGTTATCGAGGATAAGATACCATCTATAGTGCCCGGTGGTTTCAAACAGGCTATCCTGAGCAAGATACGGGAAATTATAACCCGTGAGATTGTTGATTTTGTGGACAACTCCATGGGGGAGATGATAGAATCCTCAATACAGAAGATTAATATCAGCAATATGATAGAAGAGAGAATCAGCAAATTTGATATGGCAGAGATTGAAAGGTTGGTACTGGAAATATCCGGCCGGGAACTAAAACACATTGAGCTGTTAGGTGGTATTCTAGGAGCTGCGATTGGAGTAGTTCAAGGTCTGGTGCTTTTGCTCATATGAGAATGATAAGAGGCATATCTTTTTCTGGATTTCTCTTGACAATAATGGTTTTATGGGATTATAATTGCTCTAATACTAGAAAATGAAATGCGTAGAAAAGGACGAGTAAACAGAAGCACCGTCATCAGAGAGGGACTACCATAGGCTGAAAGTATTCCCGGGCAGGATCTGTTGAAAACCACCTTGGAGCATATCGATTGGCTATCGTTATAAAGCTACACGAGTTGGGCGTCTTCTGTATGCCAATTAGGGTGGAACCGCGAGTAGTGCTCTCTTCCCTTTAGAGGGATGG
>CAYMLE010000291.1:0-1803 GCA_964391115.1 uncultured Herbinix sp.
GAAATTATAGATTTTAATGGGAAGATACAGATTATGGGAAGTTACAGATCATGAAAGATTCAGACCATGAAAGATTTAGACCATGAAAGATTCAGACATGAAAGATATGGATTATGAAAGATACAGATCATGGGAACGATACAGTAATCATGAAAAATTATAGATCATGAAAAAGATTCAGATCATAAGAAGGATATAGATAATGAAAAGATAGAATCGGTCGTTCTTTCAAAATGTTAGAGAGTATATAAAATTTTTTAAATTTTTCCTTAATAATGTTATAAAAAGTCTAGTAAATAATGAAACTGGTATAAGTTCGATATTGTTGATACTTATGCCAGTTTCTTTTATTTATAGATAAAAGTAATAAAATCTCCCTTCCTCGCCTATGTTAATAAATAACACAAAAGAGAGAACTTTAAGGGAGGAAGTTATGTTTGCAGAACTCGATAAATAGGATACAAGAAGAGAGTGCAAACGACGATAATGAGCATTTGATCCAATGCCGAATACTACAAGAATATTCCTGCGCGGAGATAGCGAAACGGTTGATTAAGAAGGATGGCACAGTAAGGATGCTCCAATACTGGGCGATTAAGGAGTTTGCTAAGAGTCTGAACGAGTTAACGTAAGGGGGAGTTTGTATGCGTGAGGAGAAAAAGTCAAATCGATATATCAATACCTTAAACGAGGAAAGGATGTCGAAGGGATATCGAAGGCATGCGGAGGACCGTGAATATGAGGAACTTCTGGAGAAAGTCCAAAGCGTTAAGGGTCTAAAGGAATCCAAGCTTCCAAAAGGGGTTTATCCGGTGTGTTTGACAGTACCTCTTACCGATGGCGACGAAGGTCTTAATGGAGTTAGCCAAAGATTTAAGCTACACCGGTATGTGAGGCGATCCTTAGTGACAGTGGTAGCTGCAGCTGTTATGGCGGTGATATATCTAGTTAAAGGCTATGCAGAAGTTAAGTCAGCACCGAAACAGATGGTAGAATCCATTGAAGTGGCAGGAAGCCGGTGGCAGGAAAATGGCATAGAATATACAATCTATGGCAATGTCAATGGGAAGGAGCCAGGAGAATATGCAGAGGGAAACACTGGTAAGAAGCGTCTGCTACCGGATACAAAAGCCAGTCGAAAACCGGAGGTAAAGGTTCCCGTAGATATGGCCGTAGTGGAGAATGAACAGAAGAGTGTGGACGATGGGCATTCCCCTTGGAAATTAGATGCCACCTTCGTAGCGCAGGTATTTGCAAATCTTCTTATTTCACCGGAGGGTATTATCGGAGACTATAAGATACCTTATGAGGATATTGAGATTGTTGTGAATACTGGAAAAGAGGCAATTGCAAAAATTAATTTTAAGGATACCTTGGCGGAGTATATATATATGAAGAGATTGGTTCGCCAGGACGATACGGGCATCTGGACAGTGGTAGGTTATGATCCAGTCAAGTAACAGTAGTTTCTTAAAAACTCTCGTGTTTGAGTTCTGAAAAGTATTCAAAAAGATCTTGTATAAAATCCTTCAAAAATATGAAAAAAAGTGCTTGCAAAAGAAATCGCTATAGTGTATAATATGCAATGTTGTGACGTTGATAGCGTAGAAACGTGAGGTTGCTACCTTGAATGGTAGGTTTTCCGTGGAGCGAATGTCAAGTTATGAAACTGGCGACAAGTCACTGTACCAATTAATGTTCTGCCATCGGGCAGATAAGACGTGTGAAAATCTCATAAAGTACCTAGAGAAACAAATCCTATGGTTTGTTGCTATTCATAGTAATCCGGTTAAACGGATTATC
>CAYMLE010000292.1:0-1802 GCA_964391115.1 uncultured Herbinix sp.
GAACACGAGACGTTATGTGCCATATCTTTATGAGTTGGATTTCTTTATATGTAACAGCTACTAAAATTAATATTATGTTCGATTGTCATATTATGGAATGTATGGTAGTCTTGATATAGGAGTAATCGTGTATAGGGTGTGGTAGCCTCCCAGAAGGGAGGTGGTGCTAATGAATTATGTTACATATAGTGACTTGTTTACTTTTGTACTAATAATAATAGCACTGCTTACCTATTTAAATAATAGGGACGATAAGCGAAAAAAATAACTGCCCCCTGACTTAGCCGTTCCGGTGGGCAGTTAAATACTGCGATGGAGGTTAACCACATTTTGGGCGGTTACTCCTTCTCTTAATTCTAATATAGCATTGTTAACTGCGAAAGTAAAGAGGTAATAAATAAATAGTATAATTGTATTATTGCAGAGTATACGTCACCTAACAATATGTTCTCAGACACCCCACAGCCTAAGTGCAGCCTTAACAAGTTAAGGCTTGCACCCGGTGTCCGGGTTTAGTGGATCTCGAATGGCAGTACTGATCGGACACCTTAAGGCTCAGGGGCGTCGGGAACACGAGACGTTAGGTGTCATATCAATATGAGAAGGGCTTCGTAACATTTATTAATCGTTATAGGTTATAGTTACGAGGTAAACTAATAAATGTAGTATACAAATAAACAGGAATTTATTGGGGGAGTTATGGTACTGAAAGAAACAACATTTAATGAAATTAAGAAGATTTTATCTGAACAGGTATGGGATGTTAACATAGAGAAAAGTAAGAAGCTAATTGAGATTCTTTCCTCTGTCATTGCGGAAAGCAATGAAGAGTTGAAGTGTATGAATCCATTATTAATAGTTGATAATGATGTGGTGATAGGGTTTTTGGGAGCTAAAAATGATATTGTGGTTGAAAAACAAGCCGAAATATATTATGCGATTTTTACAGAGTACCGAGGTAATGGTTATATGACAAGAGCATTAAAAATATATATTGAATATTTAAAAGTTAATTTTTGTAATATGAACTATATAAGAGCTTTTATTGAAAACGATAATATTGCATCAATGATGGTGTGTATGAAAAATGAATTTATAAAAGTAGAAACGACTAACGATAACATGATGGAATGGTGTTACCGAATAGGATAAATTTATGGCGATAATTATTATTATTTCAGAAGATATTATTCAAAATCAGAAACCAAAATAAAATTTTACGGAGATACAGTTTATACAGGTAGAGGTTCGGAGGCAAGGGATGAAAAGAAATACTCTGAACTGATTATTATTCATGGCAATTCGGGAAGCGGCAAATCCGCGGTTGCACAGATGCTGCCGGGCTCTGTAGTCGTATTTTATTCACTATTGTTAACGAGTACTAAAGATTAAAACTGTGAAGTTAGCCTTTATATTAGAGGAGGAAATGCAAAATGAGTAAGTATGAAGAAGGGATAAAATTAATTGAAGAGAAGTTCGGCAATGGCAAAGACAATATCATTTCCCTTGCGACGATCGCACAGGAGCCGGGCGCTGATGGAAAGCCCCGCCCGATTGTCCGCGATGTGGACGCCTACTATGAAGATGGTGTGTTCTATGTTACAACTTATGGGAAATCAAACAAAATGCAACAAATTGCGCAAAACTCGGAGGTTTCGATTGCAGTTTGCTTTGAGTGGTTTACCGCTAATGGAATAGGTGAAAATCTTGGTTGGGTGCTTGACCCGAAAAATGCCGAAATAAGAACAAAACTTCGCACAGCTTTTGCAAAATGGTATGACATTGCAAATAATGAAAAGGAT
>CAYMLE010000293.1:0-1786 GCA_964391115.1 uncultured Herbinix sp.
AGCAGAAAGATGATTATGTTCTTTACTTTGGAAGATTATCAGAAGAAAAAGGTATTGAGATGTTTATTAATTGCTGTAAGAAACTGTCTCATATTAAGTTTAAGATTGCTGGGTCAGGACCTCTTGAAGGTATGTGCAGGGATATTCCTAACGTAGAATTTGTAGGTTTTAAAAAAGGAGAAGAACTAAACACTTTAATTGGCAAAGCTATGTTTTCTGTATATCCCTCCATTTGGTATGATAATTGCCCCTTATCAATTCTGGAATCAGAGTCATTAGGAACACCCGTAATTGCATCGAAGATGGGTGGCATTCCTGAATTGATTGAACATAATGAGACAGGCATCCTTATAGATAACATTAATGAAGATAAATTGGCAAGAGAAATCGATCAATTATATCAAGATAAAGAGAAATCACGGATGATGTCGAAGAACTGTATCGATAAAAGAGAAAGAATGATTTCGTTAGAAAATTATGGCGATCGAATGATTGACATTTACAGTGAGTATCTGAAAAGATAATTAATATTAACATTATGATAAGCGAAGGTTAGGAGATGATTCCCCATATTATCCATTATAATACCAGTATATAATACTGAAAAAAGAATTTTACAAAAGTGCCTAGATAGTGTTGTGGAACAAACTTCTTGCGAAATAGAAGCTATTATCGTTGATGATGGATCAATCGATGCGGTAGGAAAAACATGTGATGAATACGCTGAAAAGTTTCCTATATTTAAAGTAATACATATTGAAAATCAAGGTGTTTCTAACGCTAGAAATGTTGGTATTAAGGAAGCCTCCGGTGAGTATTTGATATTTCTTGATGCAGATGATTGGCTGGATACGAACATATGCATTAATTTAAAGGAGTATTTAAAGAGTAGCACTCCTGATGTCATCGTTTTTGATTATTATAAGGTAATCGAGGGTGAAGTCCTTGACAGTCCAATTAGGATGGCAGACTACTCCTTTGAGATAAGTGAGATCAAGGAGTTACAACTGGCAATTTTAAGATATTCAAAAAAGTTTTATGGGATTAACCTTTGTACACCCTGGTGTAAAGCATACAAAACTGAAATGATTAGAAATAATGGAATTATGTTTATAAAGGGGTTGAATAGGGCAGAAGATATGCTCTTTAACCTTAATGTTCTTGAGTATGCTAAGGATATTCGCTTTTACGCAGTATCTGGATATTATTATAGAATTAATGAACAGTCCGAAAGTCAGATGTTGACGCCTCAAATTACACATCTGTCAAATCAGATTCGAGGATATCTTGAGGAATATCTTAAAGTAAGAAAAAAAGAAAACATCTTTTATGAAGCATTAAGTGCTTATTGTATAGAGAATATATATGAACAGCTTTACATGTATTATGGGTATGACAAAAAGACCTTGAAGGAATTTTATAAGTTAATAAAAAAAGAACCCTTTCATAAAGTACATAAAAAAGTTAAGCTTGCTCGTTTACGATATGCCAAGTTGCAGTTATACACGATAGCAGCCAGGTTACATCTAAGAAAGCCTTTTATATTAGCTATTTACTATAAAAATAAGACAAAGCAGAGAGGCAAGTATTTTAGATACTAGTCAGGCTGCATAGATGAATAGTTTTCGCTGATTCAACTTAATTGTCCTACGATAGATAAGGAAAGGAGAAAGCTATACTTAATAGCTATAACCGATATGAAGATTGCTATGATAGGTCATAAACGTATTCCCTCTAGGGAGGGTGGTGTTGAGATTGTAGTGGAAGAATTATCAAAGCGTTTAGT
>CAYMLE010000294.1:0-1729 GCA_964391115.1 uncultured Herbinix sp.
CTAGCTAAGGGAAGATTACAGAAGCACATAGTATAAATCTTCTTTTATCTATGACCAGACATTCCGTCGAGGTAGATATTGTAGAGCGTAAGGGATTATATCTCATAATTTATGATAACTTCCTAATCCCTCTTTCCATTTCATATTCGTCTTAAGCGTGAAATGCATCAAGACTGGGTTGTCATTTATTTTCGTTTCTTTACAAAATTCAATGATTTCATCACTCCTATATTTTCTAATATCCGGGTTTCTACTCCATTCCTGACTGTAATTATAGATATCACTTGCCTGCAAAACACTTATAAAAGCCTCTTCTGTTTGCGAAATGGGTGGAGTAAAAAAGATGGCATTTTTCATCTCGGTATTATCTAGCATACTCCCACCAAACACCTCTTTTGAGACTTTGTCGTAGAATAGCATAATATTCTTCCCGTTAAAAATCAGTCTAAAATATAAAAACCGTCTATTATCGATTATTTCTCCAGGAAAAAGAGCGTAATAGGGGGAATCCAAGTATTTTTCCAAGAATTTTTCTGTGCTGGAATAATTCCACATATCCTCTGGAACCTTGAATTTATGAAAATCAAAAACATATTTTGCCCTGACTTCTGTGGGACGAATCTCATATATCGTATCAGAAAGGGGTTCGTGCAACAGGACTTGATTACTGGTAGGATATAGGCTTGACAACGCACCAAAATTATATTTCCTTTCCTTTTCTACATCATATGGCAATCCAACATACAATATCGAATCAAACTCACTGGAACCTACTAAAAACTTATAATTATCGATTTGAGGGAAGTGGATGTTATAGCTGTGATATGTGGATATATAAGCCAAGGTGTCCAGATATTGATAATCGTAAAAGTAAAAATATAAGTTCTTATCATATAGAAAATCTCCTTGCGTGTTGTAACAAAATATTTTGTGCAGACTATGATCTGTTATTTCCAAGACATTTTCTTTAGAATTTATAACAAAGTTTTCTGCCTTGACAAATTCTCCAGGTCCTCTGCCCTTCGGAGCTATTTGATTTAAAAATTTTCCGGCTGAGTCGAAAATGAACAATGATCCTGTCTGAGTTCTATCGAATATATAGTACCTATTCTCATGATATAATATCTTACTGATATTGCCTATCAAAGCATTATCATGCGTTTCAAGCCTTATGTACCATAATGAATCAATTAATTCTGACATGGGAATACTTCTGTCTATTGATTCGGGAAGGCGAATAGTCTCATAATCAGCGTTATTGACAGGTAAAGCTTCTGAAACATTCATTCCTAAGTCCTCTATAAAAACGTCAAAGTCCTTAGGATTGGATTGGTTACAAGAATAAATTACAAGTGATATAAAAGCAGCCCAGATAAAAAATCTGGGCTGCTTTGACTCTTTCATAAATGTATATTGCATAATAAGATTAAAACTTTTAAAAGTCTACAAATTTTAAGTGGCTTCTATATATAGCCACATTTACAAATTAAGCTAGGCGTACAAAAATCCGGACCTCCACTTTGACAAACTTGGGTTGTCCCCGGAATTGTATAACTACCTCCGACTCCTCCAGGAGCGACTTGAACTATACACTCACAACTAGCATTTACTTCTGTATACAAAGAATCACAAGGCCAGAACCAGTTACCGCAATCATCACCTCCCCCATTTTCATTACTTTGGGCAAATGCTAAATTTTTCAGATAGGAGAGCGAAATCATTGAGTTTT
>CAYMLE010000295.1:0-1716 GCA_964391115.1 uncultured Herbinix sp.
ATTTGCTAATCTCTTCTTTTTAAATAAATATCACCAATTGTCTGCTGAGTAGTCCAATAAATTCCCTGCAATTCCGACTTGTTTTTTACAATAACCCTACAGGTTCCATATTGAATAGGATTTTCCTTGCGATATTTATTTTTAGGGTTTGTTATGTAAGTGTAATATAGAATGAATTCATCATTTTCCGATATAAAATTGCTTGTTATTGTGCTACTTGTTATTTCATTAGTAGTTATCGTAACATTAGTCGATAATAAGCTTTGTTTTATTATGATTGTTGCCTTTTTCGTATCCGGATAGCCATTATAATTGTACTCAATATTACCTATGTATTCACCATTGATATTTGGGATTTTTTCTAACGGGCTAAACTTCCATAGCCAACGCTCATATATCACCATCAGAATTGATGCCAAACCTATCGTTTCACCAGCAAAGCCAAAACAATCATAATATGATGTAGGTTTCGAGACACCACAGCGAATGATAAACAGAACGACCACTACCCAAAAACATTGTACGATGAATTTTTTCGTATTTTCTCTCATGATTCCTCTCCTAAATATCGTACTCGTAAAAGCTTTTTAGTTCTTTGATAAAGCTCTTATATTTTTCAACATCGTTTTGTGATGGGCATAGCATCTTTATACCATTCGCTTCTTTGTAATTACTTAATTCTTCCATATTGTTATAAATGAAATCAACAATTTCTCCAAATGCATAGCGATAAATAGAATACTTCGTAAATATATTATCTGGTATATTCCAAAGTATAGACTCCAAGCCAAAAGAAGATACTTCTTTTGGTGATAAATAAAGTTTTTCTTCCATTAAATAACGCATTTTTTTGATAATCCGAACCATCTTTTTATAATAGAAATTAGTATTATTATTCTTCATTCGGCCATTTGCTATATGTTGCTCAGGATAATTAATTATACGCGTACCATCATCAGCTTTAATTACAATTCCTCCGATATAATTATCAGGGTCATCTCGAAAATCTTGGCGATAATCCCTGTATCTTTGACAAGGAACAGTATCTGCATCTTTACGATATGTATTGCCGTGAACTTTAATTGATTTGTTCTTTCTCTCCACATCGGAGCCAAATTTATATTCTAAACATTCTTGCACTTCGTCCTTAAAAGTCTTATGTGTATCAGGAGCAATTGTAAAATTGTAGTTTTGATCGGTAACACCGGAACGGTAAATTGTTTGGAAAACCTCCTCCTGTACAATTGCAATATCAACATCACTTTGAGTTCTTACATTAGTATTGTTAGCATAAGAGCCTTGAATAAAGATTTTTATCTGACGGGAACCGTATACACTCCGCATCTGCAATGCATAAGCATACGTATCCTCATACATTTTTGTTATCTCTTTATTATCATCAGTAAAACCTAACCTTTTCAAAGCATCTCTAACCATATCGATTGCATTAAGGCATTGTTGATTTTCTGTCTCACTGAGAGGAGCAGCATAAAGTCTTAACTGATCTTCAGTAAACTTCAATATTATTCCTCCTATCATTTTTACTTACCTTGGTTGATCCGGTTGATCCTATCAATTCTCAACTTATTATAATTAACACCCTAAAAAACTCTTCCTGAGAGTGTTATGGTTGATAGGGCTTTCCTACGACCAATTTCATTTAACTATCGCATTCCCGAACTTATGGTTCGTGAATACCCTACTTTTTGGTGGGAT
>CAYMLE010000296.1:0-1691 GCA_964391115.1 uncultured Herbinix sp.
TTGGTATACGTTATTAAAGGTGAATTCTGTTATGGATTCAATTTCAAGGATTTTAGGGTAATTGGTTATGAGATGTCTGGATAGGACAGCTATATCCCTGGCACTCATATAATGTCCCTCAGCGGGAAGTCCGCTAGAATTTTTAAAATGGGTCTGTGTCAAGCCAAGTTCCTTGGCACGTTTGTTCATCTGTTGAACAAAGGCTTCTTCAGTTCCATAGAGATGCTCCGCTAGGGCAATACAGCCGTCATTGGCAGACACCACGGATATGCCGGTTATAATCTCGCTAAAGGGAACCTTCATGCCTACCTCAAGGAACATATCGGAGCCTTCAATACGCCAGGCCTTTTCAGATACGTGTACCAGATCGTTCCAATCAGCTTGTCCGGATTTCAGAGCTTCAAAACCCAACAGCAAGGTCATAATTTTGGTTATGCTTGCTGGCGGCATTGGAATGTCAGCATTTTTTTCATATAATATTTTACCGGTAGAGGCCTCCGTCAAAATTGCAGAATAGGCGATAGAATCGAATTCATCCTGAGCATATGTAGAAGGTGCTGTGCTTAGTAGAATTATCAAGATCGCTGTTATGATAGTAATCGTGTTTTTGATTTTTTTCATTTGCCACATCATGCAAAAACCTCCGTCCTTTTGTCATATTATATGATAAAAATTGGCCTTAATACAATCTATAATCAAATAATAACATCTCCTGATTCGATATACAAATAGTATTGGACAAGAAACCAAAAAATAAATTGCTTGATCGAGCCGTAAGTGGTAATATAAGTGAATAGCAAAAAAATTATTACAAGACTAGGATTTTGTAGTACAATAGGGAAGAATCATTTATCTGGTATACTTATTCAAAAACATAGCTGGAGGTAACATTATAGTATGAGTATAAGGGAAAGGCTGTTAATACCAAAGGGATATGAACCAGCTCTTGGTATTCGTGACACAGAAGTTGCTATTAAGTTGTTAAAGGATTATTTTGAAGATCGTTTGGCTGAGGAGCTTCATTTAATCCGGGTTTCAGCCCCATTGTTTGTTAGACCGGAATCAGGTCTTAATGATAATCTAAACGGAGTGGAGCGTCCTGTTGTATTTGATGTAAAAGGGTTTGGTGGTGATGAGGTTGAGATCATTCACTCTCTAGCCAAATGGAAGAGAATGGCCCTAAAACGATATGGTTTCCAGCATGAAGAAGGTTTATACACCGACATGAATGCAATCCGCAGAGATGAGGATCTGGACAACCTCCACTCTATATATGTGGATCAGTGGGATTGGGAAAAGATTTTATGGAAAGAGGAAAGAAACGAAGAAACACTGCGTGATATAGTTAAAAAGATCTATAAGGTTTTTAAGGATTCAGAAGACTTTATTATCAATAGGTACCCTCAATTAGACCGCTTTCTACCTGACGATATCTTCTTTATTACAACTCAGGAGCTGGAGGACAGATATCCGGAGCTGAGTCCAAAAGAGCGGGAAGATGCCATAGCCAAGGAGAAAAAGGCAGTATTTATCATGAAGATAGGCGGAGTACTTAAGTCAGGCAAACCTCAT
This sequence comes from uncultured Herbinix sp., assembly GCA_964391115.1. Lineage (GTDB taxonomy): Bacteria > Bacillota > Clostridia > Lachnospirales > Lachnospiraceae > Mobilitalea. The sequence continues at coordinate 1,573 of CAYMLE010000296.1, forward strand.
GACGGCAGAGCCCCAGACTATGACGACTGGGAGTTGAATGGTGATATAATTTTTTGGTATCCCATGCTGGCACAAGCTATCGAAGTTTCTTCCATGGGGATTCGAGTTGATGAAGAATC
>CAYMLE010000297.1:0-1684 GCA_964391115.1 uncultured Herbinix sp.
CGCAATGAGGACTGCAAATTTATGCAGCTTAAGGTTTTCTGTCGGCTTATTTTTTTTGAAAAAGGGTACTAGAATATAAATGAATTGATAAGAATAACAGAAGAAAAACAATATAGCAATGATATAGTTAAAAATTGATATGTACTTCACTTTGAGCCTCCCTCTTATGTTAATTTTTCTTTAGTTTAATGAATCTGTACTATTGAACTATGCTGAAGGTTATGATTACTTTAAACAAATCGCCGTCGATAACCAATTCCAGGGTTCCTTTCTGCAGCTCAACCAAGCTTTTAGCTATAGAAAGACCCAGGCCGCTGCCTTCGGTGGTTCTAGAACTGTCTCCACGGACAAATCTTTCCAGCAATTCATCACTTGTTATATTAAGGGCATATTTAGATATGTTTTTAAAAGTAATCACCGCCTGCCCGTTGGTATTTTCCATATTGAGATAGACACGGGTACCGGATTGAGAATACTTACAGATATTATTCATAAGATTGTCAAAGACCCTCCATAAAAGCCTGCCATCAGCCATGATAAAAACCTCTTCCTCTGGTTGAGATAAAATAAGTTCCAGGTCTCTATCCTTGAGCTTCTCTTCATATTCTCCTATGGTTTGTGTCAGCAACACACCAACTTCTGTACTAGTACTATTCACAACCAGGTTGCCTGTTGAAGCTTTGGACGCCTCAACCAGGTCATCAATCAACTTTTTTAGGCGGGAGGACTGGCGATCCAGCACATCAATATAGTCCTTTATGGTGCCCTCCTCTATTTTCTCTCTCTTTATTAGATCCACATAATTAATGATGGATGTAAGGGGTGTTTTAATGTCGTGGGATACATTGGTTATCAATTCTGTTTTAAACCTCTCACTTTTCATGCGTTCCTCTACTGCTTTTGATATCCCTGCACTTATATTGTTCAGATTTTCTCCATGTCTCTTGAAGTCCCACAGCAAACGCCTGGTATCAATACGATGCTCCAAGTCCCCATTTGCTATTTTCTGACTGCCCACCTGCAATTTCTGAAGGCCGATAATGATGTAAAGGATGGCTGGAACAAGTATCAGCTTTTCCAGAAACCACATAAATAGCAGTCCTTCTACATTGTATTGAGTAAGGATGATTACAAGTAATTCCACAAAAGACAGGATAGCCAATCCGAGGATAGCCTTCCACAATAGAGAGATATGTTTAAGCAAATATTTTGTACCGAGGGCTATATGACGAAGGATTTTGTAATTGAAGTACAGAAAACGATACGCAACTGTGTTTTTCCACCATTGGCCCAGCTTGTATCTGGTAGCAAAACTCATAAAGGCTAACAGAAATAGTAAAATATACAGTATCGAAACAGCTGCTAATAATACTATATTTCCGATAGTATAACTAAAGTGAATATTATCAAATATAACTGCCACAACATATGCTGTAATAAATAATCCAACCATAAATACATCAAATGGGATTTTGTCCACGCCATTTGGAGTGATTCCTTCTTTATCTTTTCTGCGGCCTGCAGAGCACATAAGGAAAATAAAGAGTATAACAGTAATTATGAAGGACAGTGCTGTGATGATTATTATGGTATAGCGCATAGGATAAGCAAAATTAATCCAATTTACCGCTCTTAAATAGTTATCCTCAGCAGTGAGGGCCTTATTCACAAAACAGTCTATCGT
>CAYMLE010000298.1:0-1651 GCA_964391115.1 uncultured Herbinix sp.
AAAAGCCTATGAAGAAGAATTTTTTAAAAAGCCAATTGAAACCATGATTAGCCTGCCAACTGAGCCCCAGGGTGTATTAGAGCAGTTGAATATTATATTAGCTTCTTATGAGGCTTTATTGGAGAAGCTGGAGGTGGATATTGCCCTGGTAGAAAAAGAAAAGCAGAAGGTAATTGAGATGCTAATGGACTATATCGAGGAGATTCACAAGAATCTTGGTAAAATTGATAGAAATTCATCCATAACAGTCCGCGATCGTTCCATTAAAATGCTACGGATAAGGTTGCCGGAATGGGAAGAGCAAGAAAGTCTATATAAGATAAAGCTAGAAGACTTTATGGAAGAGATTACAAAGCGTGGACTTCAGCGATTAGATAATAATGAAAACATTGAGGAAATGATCGGAGCTTTTGCTACCAGCAAGAATTTATACGATACCATTGTAGGAATAGGAAATATTGATATCAAGTTATATAAAATAGAATCCCAAAGGGAATACCCTATTACCTGGGCTCAGGTAGCAAAAAACTCCGGAGGAGAAGGCTTTCTATCTGCTTTTGTTGTGCTATCCAGCCTTCTTTCCTATATGCGTAGAGAGGATACTGACTTATTCTTTGAGAGGGAGGAAGGAAAGGTATTGCTTATGGATAATCCATTTGCTCAAACCAATGCAGCCCATCTCTTAAAGCCACTGATGGATGTAGCTAAGAAGAACAATACCCAGCTGATATGTCTTACGGGTCTTGGTGGTGAGTCAATCTATAATCGATTTGACAATATCTATGTTCTTAATTTAATGAGCTCCGGTATTCAAAAGGATATTCAGTATGTGAAAGGTGAGCATATTAAGGGCGAGGAAGGTATTCTTACCATTCGCTCTTCACAGGTGAAGGTGGAGGATATGGATCAGATGGAGTTATTATTTTAAAACTTTGATGATTAGCCGAAAATATAATATTACTACAAAGATTGAAGAGAACAATTGGAGGAAAGCTAATGGATGGAACAGTAAGAAGTAACATAAAAATAGGTGCAAAAGTGTTGGTAGTACAGAAACAAGATCAAAGAATAGGTAAATTAACAGAGGGCACGGTTCAGAGAATACTGACTAATTCCCAACAACATCCAAGGGGCATTAAGGTAATGTTGGATGGTGGAATTGTTGGAAGAGTACAAAGTGTTACAGACCAGAGCGTTTGAGAACATCGTTACACTTCGTTGTGCAACGATATCGAAGAAATCGATTCAAAGCGTAACGATAGGTGTAACAGTAAAAGTCTAGTGAACTAGATCTAAATACTGATGAAATTAGTGTATATAGTTTATTGAAAGATGAAAATGAATTATCAAGAGTCGAAATAGATAAAGAAATGGAATTTAACAAATCTAAAACTCTTAGAATATTAAATGACCTTGTAGACAAAAGTATAATTTCGAAATTAGGGGAAGGCCCAGGGACCACCTATAAGATCAATTAATGTGTTGAAATAAAGGAGAGAAGCATGAGACTAATATATAAAGGGGAATTTAACGGAGATCCTCAATCTCTACCATATAATGAGCACCAGTCAGGGGCTGTAAAGTTTAAGGAATTTGACGATCCTAAAAAGCTGGGCTTATATGCCAAGTTTAATTCGTATTGGTATATACA
>CAYMLE010000299.1:0-1646 GCA_964391115.1 uncultured Herbinix sp.
TTATTTCAAAAGGTCCACTGTTTTTTGAACGGATTACGTTAGCTAAATCGTATAATCTATAAGTGTTCATATTAATAACCATTCCTTTCATCCATGTGAACTCCTTGCTGTAAACTCCGATATTCTATTGGAAACATCTCATGGCCGTCTTTAACCTCCATTAGGTGATATACTGAGAATTCATATACCGCGCCAAAAGGAATATCACTAGGTGCAAATGGAAATGCCAAATTCCCCGCTGTAGATTTTCTTCCTTCATATCCAAAATGTAGCAAGGTAGAACGAAGTGTACCACATACTGTATTGGCAAGCTCTTGTGTTTTTGCAATTACTTCAAAAACAATCCCTACCTCATGGGGAAGCTCCTTATGGCTTTCTAGTTCTCCCATAACTCCATTCATTCCATAATTAATAAAATTAATCTTATAATCCTCTTCCTCAATATCAGAATAATAAGACCTTACTTGACTTTCAGCAAGTTCCTCTATTTCCTCCAACTTCGAAATCATTATAGGATCTCTTACACCTGCTACTACAAATGTACGATAGGCCACTTTCATAGCACCTTCAAGCTTTATATAATATGGATCTGTTTTTTCAATCTTACTTCCTGTTACAAAGACACTTCTTTCATCTATTTGCTTAAACTCACAAGCTTCTAAGTTCAATATAACTCCTGGCCCATGAAGGATATATGGATGGTCTTTTTCATAAAAGGTGTGTGCAGCTACAGATAAAGGTGTACATATCCTTTCCTCTGATAGAGGTGTTATGGTAAATCCATCATCAGTTATAATCCCTAGCATGCAATCCTTTGTAGTTCCAGGTATCGCGCAAAGTGCTGCACATTCTAGAATCTTTCCTGCATGATAGCCATAGGCTAAGGGTAGTCCATAAAAATGTGCAATGGCAGCAAATGGTGAGGGATCGTAGGCCCTTCCACAGATAATTATATCTGCTCCTTCTTCTAGGGCTCTTACAATTGGTTCATGACCCATCTGAGCAACAATACCATTAGTATCATCTATCCGTTCATCAGTTAGCTCCATTACTGTGAACCCTAAGGGTGATACCATTTTTCTATGTAGTCGTTCCTTTACTAAATCTTTATGTATGTCCGCCCATATTATAGCGACCTTAAGTTTTTCTAATGATTGTTCTTTCAGAATTTCTTTTATTATATCCCATGTCCACTCAACATGGACTCTAGCGCCACTTCCTCCTGCTGACCCAATAATCACGGGAATTTTGGCTTTCGCTCCCTCTACGATCATGGGTTCCAAATCTTTTTTACATGCTCGTTCACTAACTATTGCAACTCCAGCTCCTAACTTATGGGGACCAGCATCAGTACTGCCTGCATCAACAACGATCGCATCTGGCTTATTGCTCATTCCTTTCATAAATGAAGACTTAGGATAACCATATCCCAGTATTCCACAAGGTGCTAGTATCTTTACTTCCTTCATCAAGTGACCTCCAGTATTCTGATCAAATATATAATAATAGAACTTAATAATGTGAATTCCAATATTGTTATATAGTCTAATTGTTTAACAATTACATTGTAACATCATATGAAAATTTGTCAATAACCTTTTTATTATTTTTTGAATTCTGTCATGCAATCTGGACAGATATTCTTT
>CAYMLE010000300.1:0-1632 GCA_964391115.1 uncultured Herbinix sp.
GGTTTCTTCCAAGATAAAATCAAGCTTTTCTTTCCAGCAAGCAGACGGTCTCGACGTGCGTCGAGTGCCCATTATTGATGTCGGGGTTCAAGGGAACATATCAATGGTTTTAGAGCGTTTTCGAGGTTCGGGGAAACATATCCACGGTTTTGAGGTTTTAGGGAACATATCTACTTCATTTTCATCTATGACATCCCTATTTCATTTAGGGTGTATGACATTGGTGTTTTCCAAGGGGTATTGATGTTTTTTTCTGTTTCAATAATAGTAAACCCAAAATGTCTATAAAATGGCAAACCATTTGGCGAAGAATTTAATACAATTTTATCAAAACCTCTTATCTTTAGCTCACATACCATTCTTCTCATCAATTCGGTTGCAATACCTTGACGTTGATATTCACTGTCAACAAACATCAAAGAGATTCGATTGTTTCCGTATGTCTCGATGATACCAATGACTTTTTTGTTATCTAATGCTACGAACATTAGGCGGTTACCAGAAAGATAAATATCCGGATTTGCAATTCTGTCTTCCATAGATAAACGCATACGTTCTGTGTGCTCTGGGCCATAGTCCTGCGAGTCATATTCCATAAATACACGTAGTGCAAGGTCAAGAGCAGGGCGAATATCCTCAGCTGTTGCTTGCCTTATTTGAAAGTTCATATTACTGCCTCCTATTCATATATTAGGATTCCTATCGCTTTCACCATTACACTGTATAATAGAGCAATATTCTACAACTTTAGGAGGTTGGGTTTAATTTCAGACCTCCACGTCAAATTCATATTAGATCATGCTTAAATCTATTGCTTAATTTCGGCTGTGAAGAATAATCCACTCCATAATATAGGATGAATCATGCTTTCCACTTGCTACATCCAACCCTAGATTAATTATATCTTCATCCTGACATTGTATTTCTACATGATTTATTTTTAAAAACACAAGCATAGCTAATATACCAATCCTTTTGTTACCATCAATGAAAGGATGATTATTTATAATACTATAACATAATCGGGCTGCTTTACCCTGTATCGAAGGATAAAAATCTTCATTGTTAAATGATTGGAAAGGCGTATTCAGAGCTGAGTCAAGCAACCCGTTATCTCTTATACCATCAATACCACCTGATTGATTAATAAGCATTGAATGCAACATTAAAACTTGATCTCTACTAATCTTTTTCATTTCGCAAGTTCCTCGAATGCCTTAGCAAACTTAGTTAAATATTCAGTAGCAGCCTCCTGAACTAGCATATCATCAGCAATTGTTTCTTCTTGCAACTTACTATAATCAATAATCACATATCTAGGAGCATTGTTTTTTAATATAACCGCAGCACCCTTTTCATCGACCATACGAGCAACCTTAGAAAAATTTTGATTGGCCTCTGTAATAGAAATTAAATTGTTGAGATCTATTTTCATAATTTCACCATCCTTCTTTCTGTTATATTATAAGTATATTACTATTATAGGATAAATTCAACCTATTTCGTAACAATAAATGAAAACTTTTTTCACTGGGCTCTTAGATACATTCTATCTGATTAACAATACTTATTCAAATAGTCTATTTAGTCCAATAGATTTGATTAAAAAATTATCCACGATATTTCCGTATA
>CAYMLE010000301.1:0-1620 GCA_964391115.1 uncultured Herbinix sp.
ACGTTGTTAGTCTCTGCTATATTGCCATCTGGAATATCGGTCCTATCGTCATCTGCATAATCCTTAGTATCTGTCGTATTCGGCTTATTCTCATACTCAACTAGTTTGTCCGAATGATGGGAATCCGTTGGTTTATCATTTAGATCTGAATTATTCGGCAACTCTGTAGATTCATCTGATTTCTCTGCAGCATACGCAACCGCCCCACGATAGCTTTCTTTCTCTATCGCAGAACTCGTTAAATTACTTTTATGTATATTATTTAAATTCTCAACTTGGTTCTCTAATTGAATAACTCTAATTCCTAAAATGATACACAGCAGTGTCGGTATTAAAAAAAGTATCGCAATAGTCACTAGTATGGCTATTTTCATCCGCTTTACTCTTAATTTTCTTTGTTCTGCGGTCATTTGACTGTCTGTTTCCGTTAGTTTGTCCATATTATTACTTTGCAAGTCCTCACCCCTACGCGAAATATCTTTCATTATTTTACCACATATCGACACGAAAGAATACAATAAATCATAATTTCTTTATATTAGACAATTGTTTCATATAAAGCTTATCTAAGACTTATTACTTCAATATATTAGTGGACATGCAAATAGATTACTCTTATCATATACTATTTTAATAATATGCGATTCGAGAGCTAACTAAAAGGATTAAGCCCTGTACAATACAGAATTTATATATGAATTTTATTTGTTCACCTTTTTGCCCAAATATCTTTTAACATTATCTTTATAATCAATATATTCTTGACCAAACATTGTAGGCAAAAAAGCTTCTTCTTGCAAAATCTGTAAATGCAACATAATAATTGCAAATAATGACATGAAAAACAATAGCCAATTAAAATAGATTAGTAGGATTCCAATGTAAACCAAATCAAAGCCTACAAATGCAGGATTTCTACTGAGACCATAAATTCCCTTTGTAATAATGTTGGTTTTATCCACTTTCGAGATTCCTGCTCTCCAGCTGTCACGCATTGTAAATACTGCAATTGCAAATATTACATTTCCAATCATACCGATGATGATACCCATACCTCTGACTGGAACAGGCATTTGTGAAAGGTCAAGGGAAAGACTAATCAGCTCCATAGCGACTACACTATAGGTCGCTATCTTCATAACAAATTCAACAGTCAGAACATCCTTTCCCTTATCTCCTTTTGCAATTTGGTCTGTTTGAATTCCCTTTCTCTTTTGGCTCATCATCTTTCCAACATATATGCCATAGAATATGGTTAGAATTATTATAGTGCAAATCTTATATAGCATGTTTATCTCCTTTTGATTCCGCTTATCCTTACTCTTGGATTATCCATACTTTCATGGGGCCTTTCATATGCAATTATATGAAGACTCTTTAAATTCGATGAATTTCTATTTGAATTATGTCAACGAGGGAGATGAGCGACATAAGGCAAGCATCGCGCACGCATCAAAAGCGGCTATGGCCTATACCATAACCGCTTTTGTCTACAACATGAGAAATCCGCTATAGGGCACCAATCGTTCTTAAGCGTCATCCTCATTTTTTCCACTTGTTACCTGGTAAACTGCGATATAAACTTCCATGCATTCTCACAAGTATGTTGTCTGCACTCAT
>CAYMLE010000302.1:0-1618 GCA_964391115.1 uncultured Herbinix sp.
AGAGAAAGCGAAGTTGAAATTACTTATAACCTGATTTTTCAGAATGCACTCTATAGCTTAGAATGTATTAGAGTTGGGAGCAATGATAAGGAAACAAATAATTATTGCTTTGTAGAAAACATTACTGAGGATGAGGGTGAAGCAGAAGTTTTTCTGCAAAGATTAGTTAGTGGAAAGGTTTTTCCGGTACATATTATGGATTTAGTAGAAGACTACTTCAATTAAACCCAAACAACAACAAAAGATAAATGATTTATAAGTAAACAATCTTACGGTTTTACAAATAAATCATAAGTGATAATAAAGGGACTGTAACTACAGTCTCTTTTTATTTGCCTTTTTCACCTGTGTTTCTGCATATTTTCGGTAGTAGCAGGAAAATATAGATATATGGGTTTGTTCGAATATCTAGAGATAGAAAGAAGGTTGGATATGGAGAACAGGATAAAATCGGCATGGCTAACAGAACTATTTTCAAAGAGCGGTGATGTAGTCATAAGACCGATTAAAATTAATCAAAATAATATAACTGTACATTTGTTGTTTGTAGATGGCTTGATTAATCAGGCTTTATTTGACGAAGCGGTATTTAGGTCCTTGAAATTTGACCCATATTTGGCTCATTGCAGGACAGAACGGTCCATGATGGATTATTTGTTAGAGGGCGGTGCTTATCACGTCAATACCATTGAAGAGACTGACTATCAGCTTTTATTAAAATATGTGCTTAGTGGTATGGTAGCTTTAATATTTGATTCAGAGGAAAAGGCAATTGTTTATGACATAAGGATGTTCGAAAAACGCTCTATTCAAGAGCCTACAGAAGAAAATGTTATGAAGGGTTCAAAGGAATCCTTCATAGAAGTAATGCGTATGAATACAGCTTTAATACGTAGAAGAATTAGATCTGAGCATCTAGTTGTAGAGACATTGACAGCTGGTAGAATATCTAAAACAGATATGGCTTTATTATATATTAGTAATATCGCAGATCCTGTCACGGTAAACAAGATTCGTGAGATCATTAACGGACTTGATATTGACAATATATCAACACCAGCCTTTATTGAAGAATTTTTAGTAGAGAATAGGCACAGTATTTTTCCGCAGATAATGTATACGCAGAGACCAGATCGAGTGGCTGCTAATTTATCAGATGGAAGAGTTGCTTTGGTAGTTGATGGTATTCCATTTGCATACCTTCTCCCATGTCAATTACCTATGCTTATGCAATCTCCTGATGATTATGCAAATCATTTTTTTATTGGATCATCTCTTAGGATTATTAGATATTTGTCTATGATTGTTACCTTGTTTTTACCTGCTTTTTATATTGCAGCTACTACCTATCAAAGCCAGATGCTACCAGTACAACTAGCCCTGTCAACACAGGCAGCAAAGCAAAATGTACCCTTTTCATCGGCTTCAGAGGTATTAGGGCTCTTGATAGCATTTGAGGTTCTTATAGAAGCCGGTCTACGGCTTCCCAAAGCCGTAGGAACAGCTATGTCAATCCTAGGTGGCCTAGTTGTTGGTCAATCAGCTGTTGCTGCAAACCTTGTATCCCCTGCCGTAGTAGTAATTGTATCATTGGCTGGAATATCAGGATTTATCATGC
>CAYMLE010000303.1:0-1617 GCA_964391115.1 uncultured Herbinix sp.
ATTGATGTGTAAGTGGTGTATTTTGCTGCTTACAAAATATATTATACGAGGAGGTAAATAGATATGAGAAATGCTAAGGACTATGGTTTCTTGCCAAATGCCAAACCTAAACAGAATGCCTTAGCGCTGCAACAGGCAGTTAAGGACGGTGGTACGGTTTTTGTGACAGAACCAGGAGTATATGATATAGACGGTACTGTGATTTTAAAAGGAGATACATCACTTATATTTGGCACTGGTGTTTCAATAAAACGTATAACCTCTAAAGAAGACAGAAAAACATCATACTTGTTTGTAAACGAAGGGGCTTACAAGAGAGTATATGATGAAAACATACGAATAAAGGGACTTCATCTTATTTGTAATGGTGCTGGAGATTATGGATTTCAAAGAGATATTATTGGGCTGGCTGGTCATCTTGCATTCTTTTATGTTAAGAATCTGGTCCTAGAGGATATTAAGTGTTATGATTTACCAGCTCATGGATTCTGTATTCATGTTTGTACTTTTGAAGACATACGTATTGAAAATATACATATCGAAGGGGATAAGGATGCAGTCCATTTGGGGAAAGGTAAGAGATTTTTAATACGTCATGGATTATTTCGGACTTTCGATGATCCTATAGCTCTTAACGCTCATGATTACTCCACTTCCAATCCGCAGCTTGGATGGATAGAGGATGGCATCATTGAAGACTGCTATGATTTAAACTACGATTCTACTACAGGGTTTTTCTGTCGCATTTTGGCTGGTTCCTGGGTGGATTGGTATCAAGGGATGCAAGTGCAGAATTCTGATACTGTAGTTAGTGAAGGGCGTATTTACAGAGTGGTGATGAAAGCTGATGGAGCTGTTTATACTTCCCATACAAGGCCTGTTCATAAGCATGGAATAGAGGTGCTTGATGATATATGTTGGGTTATGGTGCAGGAAGGTAGTGAATATAATTGCGGCTGTCGTAATATTGTCTTCAGAGATATTTTTCTGAAGAAGAATCGTCCTGTAGCTTTTAGTATACACTTTGACAAGGATAAATGGTCAAGAAGCTGTTACCCTGGATCCATCCCCCCAGTGCAGCAAAATTTGATTTTTGATAATATCATAATGGATGGGCAGATAGATACACTTCTGCTTGCTCATACCCCTGTAGATACAGTAAAGTTGTTGAACTCTACACTCCGTGGAGGAAATATTCGATTACTTTCTTCTAAAGCAGAGGATGCCCAATACGGAAAAACTCACATATTGCTTAATGGAACAACCTTCTTGGATAATGGTAAGCAAACATTGTTAGAATGTGATGCTGATCGAAGTGCAGTATTAACAATTGATAACTCCATTGTAACTGGCAAAGATTACGTAGCCACTTTGTCAGGTGAAGTACATGTTGTAAAAAGCGATATTCCTATTTTGCAGAAGGAGAAAGATTAAGAAACATAGTACGTTTTTTAACCTCCCGGCAGGATTCGCCCAAGGGGAAGTCGAATATATCAGTTATTCCCGTTGAACGTTTATTTGGTATTTGTCGTTATTTGCCAGCAACATACGCCTAAAGCATTACAGAGGAAAATTAAGGAATATTACCATAGTGTAATTCCAAAATAATGAGGTGTA
>CAYMLE010000304.1:0-1558 GCA_964391115.1 uncultured Herbinix sp.
ATGCCAATTGTTATAAATACCATTACTACTGGTGATCTGCTAAACAGCATAGTGGCATGGCTTTCCAATGATAATCTGAAGTTCATCCCCATTATTGGATGGTTTCGTGAAATACTTATGGGTGTATATGTAGGGTTTAATAGGGAAATATTCCTCTATCTATTCCTCATTTTGCTAATATCTATAGTTGCCTTCATCTGCTTATATCAAATGGATACAGGCTTCTATGAAAATGTTTTATTCGGGACTGAGCTTAAGGAAAAAGCATTCCAAGCATCAAGAGAAGGGAAGAAGGCTCAGTCCAGTACCCTCCGAAAATATAGAAAAGTAAAAGCTAATTTTACAATGGAAGGCAGCCTGGCAATCTTTCAAAAGCAGATCTTGGAGAAAAGGAAAAAAGGGCTTTTACTGCTCCCTACAAGGACGATAATCATGGTAACTGGGGCCATAATCGCTGCATTATCAATTCCAGCTAACAGCATGGAGCTAATGCTGGGGATCTTAGCGGTTGCTGCCTACCTTATGCTTATTATGAACATGGCAGCTGCTTGGGAAAGTGATCTATCCTATCATTATATTTATCTTATTCCTGCCAGTGCTTTTAAAAAGATGCTGTCAGCTACCCTTTCCGACGTTATTAACATATTCATTGAAGGCGTCTTGATTTTTGGAGCTGTGGGTCTAATTTTAAGGGTGGGCCCTCCTATTGTGTTATCAGTCATTGCGGCCTATATTGCCCTTGGAGTTGTTTTCATATATTCAGATCTGGTAGTGAGAAGGATGTTTGGGAAAATCCATGGAAATGTTCTGCGTATTTTCTTTCGCGTCTTTCTACTCATGATCATAGCTTTATTCGCTGTAGTTCCAGCTGTAATCATCTTTATAGCTGCAGATAGCTATGCACTGGCTCTTTTAGTCTCAGCCTTAATTAATATCATCTTGGCACTGCTATTCATGTGGATTGGTGTAGGCCTGTTTAAATCCCCGGAAGTCTCCTAACTTTACCGGCCCTTGCAATGCGAAAATAAATAACTGTAATTTGCATTGTATACCTATTCATTAGGATACATGATAGTATATAATTATTACATAATAATTCAGAAGAGTTACAGAATCAGGAGAGTTATTATGTAGAAGGTCAAGGTTTGAGGTCCCACTTACTTAATTCATTTAGGGAGGGATAGCAGTGAGCCGTTTGAGAAAAATAGTTGTTCTGGTCATGCTTTTGATATTTTGCGCAATGACTTTGGGTGGATGTGGTAATAAAGTAGATGGATCCAGTGAAAGTGTAATAAAAAATCCGACCAACTCCCCAATTGAAAAGGCGATTGATACTCCAACACATAGTTCAACAGAGCCTAGTGAAGATATAATAAACCAAGATAATATGAATAAGGACGAAAATGATCTTTTAAAACAACTAGCTTTTGTTTACAAGGAGAATGTAATCGCCATTTCGGATATTGTAGATGATCAAAAAATCGAATGTATGCTTGGAACGGCAGACGAGATTCAATCCCATACTTATTCTATCGATGATGGACTAAACATGGATCAG
>CAYMLE010000305.1:0-1541 GCA_964391115.1 uncultured Herbinix sp.
ACAGAGCCCGGAGGATCTATGTCAGAAATAGATGCTCATAAAGAGGCAAACCGTCATCTTGTTAATCCTTCTACAGGTGTAGGTCCTGGATATATGGTTTATAGTGTGCCATCTAATCAAGATTTTATTCAACAGGGTGGTGTAATGAACCCTAATGCTACGATGGGAACCTTGTACTCATACGATAATCAGCAATTATGGCTTCAGGCTGATGATTGGGAGAAAGAAGGACTACAAAAAGGTTTCAGACAAGAGTACAATGTTTCGGTATCGGGAGCAGCGAATAAGTTAAATTACTTCACCTCATTGGGCTACTTAGATCAAGAGGGTATTCAGGAAGGTTCTGCCCAAGACCGTTTAACTGCACGTCTTAAACTCGATTTTAATGCTAAAGAGTGGCTAAGGATGGGCGGTAATTTTAATTATACCAGATACAACTATAATCAAATATCAGAAGGCACCATTGGTACGGGAACAATTTGGAGTACAATTAAAACACTAGCTCCGATATATCCGGTATATTATAGAGATAGTGATAAAAATATCATGATTGATAAATGGGGAGAAAAGATGTATGACTTCTCACGAAGCTATGGTTTGAGCCGGGCAGGTGGTGTTGGAGGCAATGCTATCTTCTCGAATAAATATAGACATGATGAAACAAAAGGAAGTTCGTACATCGCAAGTGGATTTGCTGATTTCTTAATCACTGATGAATTGACATTCACGGTTAATGGCAACGCTTATAATTATGATAGGCGATATACATATTTGACTAGTCCGTTTGTTGATTATTATACCGATTCATCAGATAACGGCTATATGGCAAAATCTTCTTATAGAACATCGACGTACAACTTGCAGCAACTGTTGAATTACAATAAACAAGTTGACAGACACTCATTTTCAGGCCTTCTTGGTCATGAATATTATAATTATAAATATGAGTCACTAAGTGCTTCGGGATACAACTTTGGAATTGAAGGGATTGATGAGTTGGCTATTACGCTTAATAAGAATAATAACCCAAACTCATATTCTTCGGTATATAATAATGAAGGATATTTTTTCCGAGGAATGTATGACTATAATCAAAAATACTTTGGTTCATTATCTTTTCGTAGAGATGCAACTTCTCGTTTCTTAAAAGAAAATAGATGGGGTAATTTTTGGTCAGCAGGCGGGGCTTGGATTATTTCGAAAGAGAATTTTTTTAATGTTCCTTGGGTAAACCAATTGAAGTTTAAAGCATCTGTAGGATCACAAGGGAATGATAATATTGGAAACTTTCTTTATGCAGACTCATACACTATTGTGAACAATGATAATAACCCAGCATATCAATGGAGACAGAAAGGTTCGGAATCTATAACCTGGGAGACTAATATAAACTGGAATACCGGAATAGAATTTGAGTTGCTGAACAGAAGGCTAAACGGAAGTCTCGATTACTTTTACAGGAAAACAGAAGATATGCTTTTCTCTCTAAACACACCTCCTTCAATTGGTTATACTAGCTATATGCTTAATCTGGGGGATAT
>CAYMLE010000306.1:0-1539 GCA_964391115.1 uncultured Herbinix sp.
AAGAGGGAGATGGATTATATACAAAGAAGGAAATGATAGCAGCCAGGAGGGCCTTTTATGCTCAGTGCACACACATCGATCATCAAATACGATTGCTGATCGGTACTTTACGAGAAGAAGGATTACTGGATAATACGATTCTTCTTTTTACGGCTGATCATGGAGATATGCTCGGGAACCATGGTTTAGTAGCAAAACGAGTCTTTTATGAAAGCTCTGCCAATATCCCCTTAATAATCTCCGGTAAGCCTTTGGCCTACTACAGAGGCATGATAGATGACAGGCTTGTGTGCCTGGCTGATGTTATGCCTACATTATTAGAGCTCTGTAACATAAGTATTCCGGATACAGTTGAGGGCATATCTGCTTTTTCAAGCGTCAAAAGAAAAATGTTGTATGGTGAAATAGGCGAGGGGCCCTTAGCTACCAGAATGGTTCATGATGGCAGATACAAACTAATCTACTATCCGGTTGGCAGCTACGTCCAATTGTTTGACCTAGTGGAAGACCCCCATGAATTACGAAATATAGCTGAGAAAGAGGATTACAAAGACGTTAGAAATAAGTTGCAGGAGTTTTTAATCTCCAATCTATATAATGGCGATGAGGAATGGGTTGAAGATGGAGTCTTGGTTGGATTACCAAATCTAGAACCAATGTCTCAGCCTAACTATGGCTTATCAGGTCAAAGAGGAGGTCATTGGCCGCCGCCAACAGTTATTCAAGGTTGATTATTGTACCAGATCTTACGGAAGGCATTGGGTGTCATGCCTTCCTGTCTTTTAAACAGGTTGATGAAGTGGTTTACACTATTAATCCCCACCTCATATGATATCTCGGATATCGGGCGGGATGTGGTCCGCAGTAGTTCTTTGGCAGTATTGAGTCGTATATGGATCAGGTATTGGTTTGGAGAATAATTGGTGTAGCGCTTAAATAGCTTTTGAAAATAATACTTATTAATATTGTAGCGGAGAGACAAATCATTCAGTGTGATATCCTTTGTATAGTTCATTCGCAAATAATCCATTGCATCTTTTATTAAATCTGGCATCTCTTTATTAGCCATACTTTGTTTAAGCGATTTGATACATTCCGACATCATCATAGTCAGCAGCCCTGAAACGAGAATATCATCAATAGTTTTTATTTCTTTTTTTGAGTAAATATCGATTATCTCCTGAATTAGAGATGGTATTTGTATATCGGAAGATAGAGCAGCTTTATGGAGACCGCTATTCAAAGACAGGAAATGCTCATAATATCTAGAACTATTTGCGCCATAGAAATGCACCCATAATGTATGCCACTTGCCTATCTTTGGGTTTGTATAATAATACTGAGGATTACGACAGTCGATCCAGAAGAAATCCCCTGGTTGCAGCTTATATTTGTGTTCGCCATATTCCAGTATGCCTTCACCTGATAATGTACATGAAACTAAAAAAGACTGCAGTCCACTTGTGCGCCTGGTGTAATGCTTGTCATAGGATATAAAGTTTCCGCATTCCTGTAGGTAAACAAAAGAAGTCTTTAGAC
>CAYMLE010000307.1:0-1522 GCA_964391115.1 uncultured Herbinix sp.
ATTATAGTTTAAAATTTTATTAGTATGAAAACAAAACTATCAACAATCGGACTTGCTTTTTTGTTAGCAATTTTATTACAGAGTTCCTTTACAAGTTGTAGTGAGATGGATAATCTGCCATATACTGATGATATGGAAAGAGATATATCTATTGGTGATTCTGCTATGAAAATAACAAATCTGCCCAATCAAGCTAAAACTCTGTATAAAGTAACCTTAGATGACACAAAGAATCTTTTAAAGGCACTACAATATAATGAGCGTTCAAAAATTGAAGCGTTCGAGATAAATAGAGACACGCTCCTGTATATAGTCAATCACAACAAAGGATGGACTATTATTGCAGGAGACAAGCGAATAAATCCAATCATTGCAGAATCTGATAAAGGAATGTTTTTAAAATCCTCTATCAATGAAAATTTAATGACATGGATAGCCAGCTACGCTGATGCACTCAGAGTTTTCCAATCGGGTGATACTCTATCTATTAAAACAAACAATAAGGTCACAGAAAACGAATACACAAAATTGTGGTCGAGAATCTCTCCGAATAAGCAAAAAGTTAACCTGGGAACGACAAAGGCTGTTGAATACAAATGGGCTGTTGTGGCTTATACTTACTTTGATCGTGAGACTTCTAACATAGTGATACCTCATTTGATATCAACAAAATGGGGTCAAGAATATCCATGGAACAGCAAACTTCCGATAGATACCAGCAATGGTAGCTCAAGATGTCCAACTGGGTGTACTGCTGTATCTGTAGCACAAATTATTTACTATATGCATAACTTTCGTGGTAAACCGACGGGATTGTATCATAATATATCTATATCGTCTACATCTATATCAGGAGAAACATCAAATATTGGTTTTTCGCGGTCGAATTATGCTTCCAGTTCCACCCGATGGAATGATATGGCTTTAAGTTATAACAGTTCTGGTAATACAACTTATGTTGGAGATTTGATGTTGGATATAGGCAATAGGCTAAATATGAAATATTCTGGAAATGGAAGTGGTGCAAGTATCTCCAATTCTGCCCTTTCCAACTACAATCTTACATGCACAGAGTCAGACTACAATTACCAAAAAATAAAAAATAACTTACAGAATTCTAAGCCAGTAAACATAACGGCTTACCGTAAGGATGCTTCTGGTCAAAAATTTGGGCATTCATGGATAATTGATGGACTTGCGACCAAGACACGTTATTATATTACAAGGAAACATTTTGAATACACTGAAAACTGGATGCACGAATCAGAGTATTATGATACTTTTGACCAGTTGAGGCGAAAATATAATATTAACAGTGAATATGATATTATTTTTGAAGAAAATAGTAGTACGGGAGAATACCTACTTATGAATTGGGGATATGATGGGGATAACGACAATGGCTATTTCAGCACCTATCCGGACGCATCATGGACAAATGGAAGTAGAGAATATAAATACGATAAGAAAATTCATTATGACTTTAGGTAGAATTTTTATTTATTTGTTTACAGCGATATTA